>CAZMQC010000089.1:5265-6550 GCA_964568295.1 uncultured Spongiibacteraceae bacterium
ATGAAATTCAGGATCCAGGCAACTTAGGTACGATTTTGCGAACCTTAGCGTGGTTTGGTGGCTTTCAGTGCTTTTTAAGTAGCAATAGCGTTGATATTTATAACCCTAAAGTGCTGCGTTCCAGTATGGGCGGAATTTTTTATGTGGATTGTGTATTAAATGCGGATTTGAAAAATGTGCGGCAACAGTATCCACGCATGGCTTACTTGGATATGCACGGTACCAGTATCAAAGATCCCTTATTTAAGCAGTTTGATTGCTATGTGTTTGGCAACGAGGCGCGCGGTGTACCGTTTGAACTGTTAGAGCAAGCGGAAGCGCAGGCTTTTACCATTGAAGGAGCGGGGCAGATTGAGTCGCTGAACTTGGCGCAAGCGTTGGCTATGAGTGTGTTTAGCTTGGTTTAAACGGTGCACTAAAAAAGGCGGGAGTTCCCGCCTTTTTGCTGTTACATATTTGGATAGTTTGGACCGCCGCCGCCTTCAGGGGTAACCCAAACAATATTTTGGGTGGGGTCTTTAATATCACAAGTTTTACAGTGTACACAGTTTTGTGCGTTGATTTGGAAGCGCTTAGTACCATCTTCGTTTTCAACGATTTCATAAACGCCCGCAGGACAGTAGCGCTGCGCGGGTTCATCAAACACAGGATAGTTATATTTCATCGGCACTTCAGCGTCGCGCAAGGTTAAGTGCGCAGGCTGGTTTTCTTCATGGTTGGTGCTCGATAAAAATACCGATGACAAGCGGTCGAACGTCAGCTTGTTGTCGGGCTTAGGATAAGTAATTTTCTTACTTTCTTTGGCCGGCTTTAATTGGTCATGATCAGGCTGTGGATCGCGTAATGTCCAAGGCAGGCCGCCATTGAAAATGTTTAAATCAACAAAGCTATACGCAGAACCAATCAAATTGCCCCATTTGTGTTGTGCAGGACCAAAGTTACGTTGTGCGTACAGTTCTTGATACAACCAAGAGTTTTCAAAAGCAGTTTTGTATTCGACTAAGTCTGCCCCCACTTTTTGATCTTGGGTCAGAGCCTTGTGAACAATTTCAGCAGCCAGCATACCCGACTTCATAGCGGTATGATTACCTTTGATTTTTGCAAAGTTTAACGTACCTGCATCACAACCGATTAATAAGCCGCCAAGGAAAGTCATTTTGGGTAAAGACTGTAAACCGCCTTTGGCAATCGCACGTGCGCCGTAAGAAATACGCGTGCCGCCTTCAAGATACTTGGCAATTTCTGGGTGCTTTTTATAGCGTTGAAATTCTTCGAATGGGCTTAA
>CAZMQC010000090.1:0-4804 GCA_964568295.1 uncultured Spongiibacteraceae bacterium
GCGAGCGTGAAGGGTGATGTGGTCGCTAAAGCAATTGAGCAACTTGGTGCGATGCCAGACTGGTTTGTGCCAGGGCATCCGATTGCCGGCGCTGAATTAAGCGGTATTGAAGCATCCGATGCCTCGTTGTATATCAAGCATAAGGTGATTTTAACGCCTGTTGCGCAAACTAATCAGCGGTTCGTGGAAACTATTACGCAACTTTGGCAAGCGGTTGGCGCGGATGTGGCGATTATGACGGTTGCTGATCATGATAGGGTGTTAGCGGCAACCAGTCATTTACCGCACGCCTTGGCGTTTGTGTTGATGGATACCTTGCTTTCCTTGCCTAAAGACCACGATGTATTTGATTTTGCTGCGGGCGGCTTTCGTGATTTTAGCCGTATCGCTTCCAGTCATCCAGTAATGTGGCACGATATTATGCTGGCTAATAAGAGCGCTATTTTGGCTTTGATTGACGATTTCAAACAGCATTTATACAAACTTGAAAATCATATAAAACAAGAAGATAGCGAAGCTATTTTAACCACTTTCTCGCAAGCTAAGGCGGCGCGCGATGAATTTACTCAACGTTTAAACGATAAGTTAAAGAGTCGAAATGAATCCTATTGATTATGTTGCTGAAAAAGCGCAGGCAATAAGCGGCGACATCCGCGTTCCTGGTGATAAGTCCATTTCTCACCGCTCAATTATGTTTGGTTCGATTGCCGAAGGTGTAACGCGAGTCACGGGTTTTTTACAAGGCGAAGATGCTTTAGCAACCTTGAATGTGTTTCGCAGCATGGGTGTGCAAATTGAAGGTCCAGAAAATGGTAACGTAACCATTCATGGTGTTGGAATGCACGGGCTTAAAGCGCCGCAACACACCTTGGATATTGGTAATTCTGGTACAACTATTCGTCTATTAAGCGGTTTGTTAGCTGGGCAAGGTTTTGAAGTGACTATGGTGGGTGATGCTTCTTTGTCCAAGCGTCCGATGCGCCGTGTTACTGAGCCGCTTGCCTTAATGGGAGCAAAGATTAGTACTGCAGAAAAAGGCACGCCACCGTTAACCATTCATGCGGGTAATCAACTTAAAGGTATTCATTACGATTTGCCGATGGCGAGCGCACAAGTGAAATCCTGCGTGCTTTTGGCGGGCTTGTATGCAGAGGGGCAAACCAGTGTTACCGAGCCTGCACCAACCCGTGACCATACCGAACGTATGTTGCGCGCCTTTGCTTATGATGTAAAAACTGAGGGTGCAACGGCAAGTTTGCAGGGCGGCGGCAAGCTGCTTGCAACCCAGATTGATGTGCCTGCTGATATTTCTTCGGCAGCTTTTTTTATGGTGGCGGCTGCCATTATGCCAGGTTCTAATTTGTTGCTGCGCCATGTAGGCATCAACCCAACTCGAACCGGTGTGATTGATATTTTGCGCTTGATGGGCGCGGATATTCGTTTAGAAAATGAGCGTGAAGTCGGTGGCGAACCTGTAGCCGATATTCGTGTTTGTGGCGGTGAGTTGCAGGGTATTGAAATTCCTGAGTATTTAGTGCCGTTGGCGATTGATGAATTTCCCGTGTTGTTTATTGCCGCAGCGTATGCAAAAGGTACTACTATTTTAACCGGCGCTGAAGAGTTGCGTGTTAAAGAGTCCGACCGTATTCAGGTGATGGCGGACGGTTTGCAAACATTAGGTGTTAAGGCGTCGCCTACTGCCGACGGCATTATTATTGAGGGCGGCGTTATCGGTGGCGGCGAAATTGATAGCCATCATGATCACCGAATTGCGATGTCTTTTGCTGTGGCTTCTTTACGTGCAACTGGTCAAATTATTATTCACGGCAGCGAAATCGTAGCGACTTCTTTCCCTAACTTTGTTGAGTTAGCGCAGCAAGTTGGCTTTAACATTCGAGAAGTGGCGGTATGATCCCAGTTATCACCATTGATGGGCCAAGTGGTGCGGGCAAGGGCACAATTAGCCAGTTAGTCGCTAAGGCTCTGCAATGGCATTTTTTAGACAGTGGCGCGATTTATCGTTTGTGTGGTTTGGCGTGTTTAAAAAAAAATATTGATTTAAACAACCATGAACAAGTGACGCAAGCTGCTAATACGTTGAATATTGATTTCAAAGTAACCGAACAAGGCTTGGAAACTTATTTGAATGGTGAGGAAGTAACCGCGCAATTACGCACAGAAACTACCGCAAGCGCGGCGAGTCAAGTCGCTGCAATTAACGCAGTACGCGAGGCTTTAGCCGACAGACAGCGCGCATTTGCTAAAGCGCCTGGTTTAGTTGCCGATGGGCGCGATATGGGCACAGTTATTTTTCCTGATGCGCCTTTAAAAATTTATTTAACCGCTAGCGCGGAAGAAAGGGCGCAAAGACGTTATAAACAGTTGCAAGAAAGCGGCGAAACTGTTAATCTCGCCGCCATTTTACGGGACATCCAACAACGCGACGAACGCGATATGAATCGTCCGATTGCCCCGTTAAAACCAGCTCAAGACGCCATTGTGATTGATTCCAGTCACCTTGGTATCGAAGCGGTTTATGCTAAGGTGCTTAATCTCATCCAACAACGCAACTTGGTATAAGGTGGTTTCTCGCACATACAACCCAGCCCGTGCGAGAGACTGATTAATATTGACCCATGCTTGGCTGCTGGAAGCGTGGTAATACATACTCCAGGTAAAATCCTATGAGCGAAAGCTTTGCCGAACTGTTTGAAGAAAGTCTAAAAACCCTAGAAATGGCGCCAGGCGCTATTGTTACTGGTATCGTAGTTGACGTTGATGACGACTGGGTAACCGTACATGCTGGTTTGAAATCAGAAGGCGTTATTCCAAAAAGTCAATTTGCTGACGATAACGGTGTAGTAACTGTAAAAGTTGGTGATGAGGTTCAAGTTGCGTTAGAAAGCGTTGAAGATGGCTACGGTGAAACCCGCCTATCACGCGAAAAAGCAAAACGCGCTGAGTCGTGGAAAGAATTAGAAAAAGCACATGAAGCTGAAGCGGTTGTTGATGGTTACATCAGCGGCAAAGTTAAAGGTGGTTTCACCGTTGATGTATTCGGTATTCGTGCGTTCTTGCCAGGTTCGTTGGTTGACGTGCGCCCAGTACGTGACAACGTGCATTTAGAAGGCAAAACCTTAGAATTTAAAGTGATCAAGTTAGATGCGAAACGTAACAACGTAGTTGTTTCACGTCGTGCAGTATTAGAACAAGCAAACAGCGCTGAGCGCGATGAATTGCTTGCTAACTTGCAAGAAGGTCAAAAAGTTACTGGTATCGTTAAAAATCTTACTGATTACGGTGCGTTTGTTGACTTGGGCGGCATTGACGGCTTGTTACACATTACTGATATGTCTTGGAAACGCATTAAGCACCCAGGCGAAATCGTTAATGTGGGCGACGAAGTTGAAGTTCGCATCTTGAAATTCGACCGTGAGCGTAACCGTGTTTCATTAGGCATGAAACAATTGGGTGAAGATCCATGGGTTGCAGTGAAAGCACGTTACCCTGTAGGTGCGAAATCTATGGCGCGTGTAACTAACTTAACTGACTACGGTTGTTTCGCTGAGTTAGAAGAAGGTGTTGAAGGTTTAGTTCACGTTTCAGAAATGGATTGGACTAACAAAAACGTTCATCCTTCAAAAATCGTTCAATTAGGCGATGAAGTTGAAGTGATGGTATTGGATATTGATGAAGAGCGTCGTCGTATTTCCTTGGGTATCAAGCAGTGTCAAGCAAACCCATGGGATGAATTTGCACAGAAATTCAGCAAAGGCGATAAAATCTCTGGCACCATCAAATCAATCACTGATTTCGGTATCTTTATCGGCTTAGATGGCAACATCGACGGCTTGGTACACTTGTCAGATATTTCTTGGAACGAAAACGGCGAAGAAGCTGTGCGTAACTTCAAGAAAGGTGACACCATTGAAACTGTTATCTTGTCAATCGACTCTGAGCGTGAGCGTATTTCTTTAGGCGTTAAGCAATTAGAAAACGACCCATTCAGCAACTTTGTTGAGCAAAACGACAAAGGTGCAGTGGTTCAGGCAACTGTAAAAGAAGTTGATGCGAAATTTGCAACCGTTGTGTTGGCAGATGACGTTGAAGCAACTTTGAAAGCGTCTGAAATTACACGCGATAAAGTTGAAGATGCACGTAGCGTAATCAATGTTGGTGACGCGGTGACTGTTAAAGTGATTAACGTTGACCGTAAAAACCGCAGCATCCAAGTTTCAGTCAAAGCGATTGAAATGGATGAAGAGAAAGAAGCGATTCGTGTACAACGTGAAAAAGAAATCGAGGCAGCAGGCCCAACCACAATTGGTGGCTTGATTAAAGCTGAGATGGATAAATAATCTATATTCCTTATAGATTGTTAATAAAGGGATAGCTTTTGCTATCCCTTTGATTTTATTGCTAGACCTTAGCGCTTATCTATTTTATATTACGTTCTGTTTGTGCAACTTGAGCGATTTGTCTATGACTAAATCTGAATTGATTGAGCGTATCACCGCCTCACAACCCCAGTTATCTGCTCGTGATGTTGAGCTTGCTGTTAAAACCATGATTGAGCAAATGTCACACGCTTTAGCGAGCGGCGAACGCATTGAAATTCGTGGCTTCGGTAGTTTTTCCTTGCATTACCGTGCAGCGCGTAAGGGTAGAAACCCTAAAACAGGTGCATCGGTTGAATTAGACGGTAAGTACGTACCGCATTTTAAACCTGGTAAAGAAATGCGTGAACGCGTTAATGCTTCACTGGATGCCTAAAGATTTTAGCCATGCAAACTTGGATTAAACG
>CAZMQC010000090.1:4904-6521 GCA_964568295.1 uncultured Spongiibacteraceae bacterium
CTCAGCACTTAGGTTAAGCGTTGATGACCACCAGTATTGTCTTCCTGCTTTGTGTGATTGCCATTGCAATTGGTTGGCTACTCGGTAAATTCTCACTCAAAAATCTTATTCAACGCTACCGCCAGCGCGGTTGGCAATCTGCTTACTTGCAGGTGATGCAGGTTTTATTACACGATCAATCCGATCAAGCTATTGAAGACTTTGTGCAGAACTGGTCGGTTACGCCGAAAAGCATGGAGTTGCATAATATTCTCGCTACGATGCTACGTCGCAAGGGAGAGGTTGATCGTGCTATCCGTATTCGCACACAAATTGTTGAATGCAACAAGCTAAGCCAAACGCAGTTGATTGAAGCGTCAATTGAACTCGCCAAAGATTATATCGACGCCGGCCTATTAGATAGAGCAGAGCGGTTGTTGATCAATCTGATTAATCATGAAGTTTGTCGTGATGAACGCATTTTGCAGTTGCTGCAAAATATTTATCAGACCGAAAATGAATGGGAAAAGGCGATCACTATTGCCGAGCAGCTTTTACCCAAACACAGCGTCAAGCTCACCAGCGATAAAAGTATTGAAGGGCGTCAAACCATTGAGATTGCCCAGTATTTTTGTGAAATCGCTGAAGTGGCGCTGAAAGAGCAACGTTTTCATGATGCCGAAAAAGCATTAAAAGATGCGCTTAATTTTGATAAACGCTGCGCGCGAGCTAGTTTAATGCAGGCTAGACTGGCATTAGGACGTGGCAATCAAGCCTTAGCTTTACAGCATATTCAAACGATTGAGCAACAAGACAGCCATCTGTTACCCGAATGTATTGAGATATTGAAGCGTTGTTATATTAACGAACAAGATTGCCTTGCTCACTTGCAACAATGGCAAAGCAATTACCCATCGGCCAGTATTGAGTTGGCGATTTATGACGGTATGCAGCATATTAATCCCGAACAGGCGCGACAACAGTATTTTAGCGCAGTGGAAAAAAGACCTACGCTAGTCGGTATTCGTGAATTAGCAAAAATTCAATCACAACAATCTTCAGAGCAACCGATTAAACAGCAGTCGCATTTGTTGTTTAATCTTGTGGATAACGTGATAAAAACCAAACCATTATATCAATGTAAAAAATGCGGCTTCGCAGGTATGCAGCTGCATTGGCTGTGCCCACAATGTCATCAGTGGGATAGCATCAGACGTCGTCGCGGTAGTGAAGGGGATTGATAGTGACTGATAACAAAAACATTTTAATTGCTTTAGATTACAACTGCGCCAACGATGCGCTTAGGCTTGTTGATCAACTAGATCCTCAGCGCTGCCGTTTGAAAGTAGGCAAAGAATTATTTACCAGTGCTGGTCCAGAACTGGTAAAACAGTTTCATGCACGCAACTTCGATGTGTTTTTAGATCTTAAATTTCACGATATTCCGAATACCGTGGCAAAAGCGGTGAGTGCGGCGGCGGATTTGGGCGTGTGGATGGTCAATGTTCATGCGCAAGGCGGCAGCAAAATGCTGTCAGCTGCTAAGCAAAGCTTGCAAAGCTATGGTAGCGATGCGCCTTTGCTGATTGCAGTAACGATTTTAACCAGTATGTCAGTCAGCGATTTGGCAGAACTAGG
>CAZMQC010000091.1:0-6449 GCA_964568295.1 uncultured Spongiibacteraceae bacterium
CGCAAGCGGTTATTGAATTTGGCAAAGAAATGGTGATTCGCTTGTGCGAAAAACTGCTAGAAGGTGGCGCGCCAGGGCTGCATTTCTACAGTATGAACCAACAACAACCGATTAAGGATATTTATCAGGCTGTGGTGTAAGGCTTATGCGCGTCTAGCTGTTAAGTTAGTCTTAGCTAGTCGCGCAATAAATTATCAGGGTGCTGGGGGCAGTTAATAAAGTGGTCGTTGACTAACCCCATGCTTTGCATAAAAGCGTAACAAATAGTCGGTCCAACAAAGGTAAAGCCTGCTTTTTTCAGTGCCTTGCTCATGGCTTGTGATGCTTCAGTTTGCGTGGGTACTTCGGCTTGGCAAGCGTAGTGATTAAGCTGTGTTTGCTGCTCTACAAAACTCCAAATAAAGTTCGCGAAATCAATGCCTCTCGCTTCTAACGCCAAGAGCGCTAGCGCGTTGGTACGGATGCTAAAGATTTTTAAACGATTACGGATTAGTCCTGTATCTTGCAGCAAATGACTTAATTCGCTATCGCTCATCTGTGCGATTTTTTCGGGAATAAATTGGTGGAAACAGGCGCGATAATGCTCGCGTTTACGCAGAATAGTTATCCAGCTTAACCCTGCTTGCTGCCCCTCTAAACATAGTTTTTCAAATAGTTTGTTCCTATCGTGGCAGGCTACGCCCCATTCGGTATCATGGTAGTGCAAATAGTCCACGCCTTGCGCCCAAATACAAGGAATTAGGGGAGTTATAGCTTTTTTGTTCAATGCTTATTTAACCTTTTGTTGCAGAGGGTGGCGGACAAAAGGTTTGGAATGTCGCAATCAGTTCTTTAATATCAATGGGCTTGGCCAATACTTTATTCATACCGCTGGCGTAGCAGTGTTTTTCATATTCGGCTAACACATGCGCGGTTAACGCGATAATAGGTGCTGCTTGTAATCCATTGGTTTTCTCAAATTCACGAATAGCCTCAGTTGCTTCGCAGCCATTCATTTCGGGCATTTCGTAGTCCATTAAAATCAGATGGTAGTTTTCTGGATTGTGCTGATAGGCATCAAGCGCCAATTTGCCGTTAGCAAAGATTTCATGCTGCACTTGTAGCTTTTTCAAAATGGCACGAATAACCAGGCGATTTGTAGCATCGTCTTCGGCAACTAAAACATTAATGTGCTGGCAGGCATACTCATCGCTACCGTTAGTTTGCGTAGGGATTGAAATGCTGTCCAGTGGCAGTGCTAATAGGGTAAATAAATGTTGCTGGAATTGTAAGAATGAATAAGGCGCATTCAATACAAATGCGGCATCGAAACCTAAAATGTGCAGGTCTGTATTGGCAAAGTTATCTTCATAAACGATGCATTGTTTGAGATAAGAGTGCCATTGCGATTTCTCTAACGACGACATTTGCAATACTTGTTCTTTGCTAACCAGCACAGCATCAATGGATTTGTCGGTTTGCTCAAGAAAGTTCAGGGCTTCGGCACTATCGGTAAAGGTAAATGGAGTTAATTGCATACTGTTCAGATGTGCATACAAGCAATTTTCTTCGTTGTGCTGGCTTGATAGCAGCAAAATATCTTTGCCTTGTAATTGGCGAACTTGCTGATTCCACTTGTATTGCTCAACTTCATCTTGACGCAGCGGTAGCCTTAAGCGGAACAAGCTGCCGACATTCGGCTCGCTATCGAGTGATAATTCACCTTGCATTAAAAACATCAATTGTCGGGTAATATTCAGCCCTAAGCCTGTACCACCGTAAACGCGACTGGTTGATTGCGAGGCTTGCGCAAACGGCGCAAAAATGCGTTCTTGTTCGGATTTGCTAATACCGATACCTGTATCGCGAATAGCAAACTCAATGCCAATAAAGCCATCGCTGCGTGCGTAGGTGCTAACGGTAAATTCGATGCTGCCTTTGTCGGTGAATTTTATCGCGTTACTGAATAAATTATTCAGCATTTGCTGAATGCGGCTCATATCGCCAATCAGAAAATTAGGCGTATTTGGGTCGCAATTAAAGATGAATTTAAGCTGTTTATCGCGTATTTGCGGCCAAAATATTTCGTTATTTTTGAGTAGTAACTCATCTAAGCGAAAAGAAACCTGTTCCAGCTCTAATTTGCCCGCTTCGATTTTACTGTATTCCAAAATATCATTGATAACGTTCAGTAGCGTTTTACTGCAATGATTGATCACATCGGTGTAGTGCGCTTGTTTTCTTGATAGTGCTGAGTCTTGCAGTAGTTGCACCATGCCAATTACGCCGTTAATGGGAGTGCGGATTTCATGGCTCATCTTAGCTAGAAAATCGTTTTTGGCTTTGCTTTCCGCGTAACGTAATTGAGCTTGAGATTGTGCCTTACCAATTCGAATGGATAAAGAGATGGAGATAATGCTGATGACCAATAACTCGCTGAGCTCGCCATCAACAATCCACGACAAATTCCACGAATGTAGAAAACCAAATAAATTAATAATGCTGACAATAACCATGATGCTATAGCCAATAAAGAAAGGCAGTGCATCTTTTTGCCCTTTTTTATAAATCCAAAACGTACTGGCCAGCATCACGATAGAGAACAACCAGCTTGGAATAAGCCAGAAAATCATATATTGGATTTTCCAACCAGTTACGGCATATAGCAGTAAGATTGGTAGGTGAAGTGCAGCAAAGCCCCAATACAAGTTGGCAAGCTTAAGACTGTGTTTTTTTAAGTGGAGGAATTCTCTAACAAACAGAGCAAGGCTAGCCGAGGTAATTGCTAGAGAGCTGAGGAATACAATATTTTGCAATGCTGGCCAATGTGGCCATAAAAAAGTAGCAAAGAAGTCATTTTGCGTCATCACGCGTAAAAACAAAGAGAAGGTAAAAATGGCAAACCACAGATAGCTGTACTCTTTGACTAGAATAACCAACAAAGCTGCGTACAGCGTAAAGAGCAATAATAAAGCGCAATACACTGAAGTCATCACTAGATTAGTGTCGGTTTGCTCAAAGAAATGCTGGCGTTCAGTGAGAATTAAAGTTTGCGCCAAGCGGTCTAAACGGCCATCGGCTTCAATGAATAGATGAATGCGTTGGTTGGGCGCAAGATCGATAGGGTAGATTAAATAGCGGTGTTTAACAGCGCGATCAGTGAATGCGTAGCGATTACCAGCAACATCTTTGCGAATAATTTCGGCATGGGAGTTAACTTGTAATACGGCGAAATGCTCAATCAGCGGTTCTTTCATTACCAGCAAATATTGCTTGGCATGATTGTTGATGTTTTCTATAGAAAGATTAAATTGTGTAGTTTGCCAAGAGGGTAAAGTGGTATCACGGTCAAGCGTTTTCCATAGCGAGAAATAAGATTGTTTTTCCGCAATAGCTTCTAACGGTTGTTCTTCACCCTGCCAGACGTGTATCCATGGGTTTAAGTTTTTCTGCTCAATAAAGCTTTCATCAAGCCGTAAAATATCACTGGCAAACGCCAGTGAGTGAAATGGCAGCAAGCAGAACAGTAATAATGTGACGATGAATTGTCTAGGCACTCGAACACCTAATGATTTGTTTTTGTTCAATGTTGTTTAGTCATCTTACATTTATTTAAAGATAAACTACAATTAATTAAAAAATTATAGCGATGGGGCTAAAGCTAATGGAGCGAGATAGGCAAAATGTGGAACTTTATTTTTATTTGTCGCTCTATGCAGCGCCTAGATATTGATATTTAATTACCGCCTCTAAACGGAGCTTATTCATGAAACCCAATTATCCCGCTGCGCAAATTTCCTTGCTGGGGCACAGTTTATTTTTACTGCTAACCACCGCTGTCTTGTTGGTGGTTTTCGCTTTGATGCGTGGTTTGCTGATTGGCTATAACGCTGATGTATTAGGCGATGCAACGGCTGCAATGGCGCTTGAAAGTTTTGCGAATGGATTGCGCTTTGACCTGCGCTTAGCTGTCTTCATGCTAGTGCCTTTGATATTGGCAACCTTGAGTAGCTACCTAATTCAATTTCGGCGATCATTGTTAATCTGGTTAAGTGCGCTAACAGCTATTAGCTTGTTGTTGAGCATTATTGAATTGGATTTTTACCGCGAGTTTCACCAACGCTTAAATAGCATCTTTTTTCAGTATTTAAACGAAGACCCGAAAACCGTATTGAGTATGCTTTGGCACGGTTTTCCAGTGGTTAAGCTGTTGTCCGCTTGGCTGGCATTAAGCGCGTTGGTTGTATTCGTATTGTTCAAAGTAGAACAAAAAACCCGTATAACCACGGTTAAACCTGCTGCATGGTGGGTGCACTTGTTGGTGTTCGTGCTTATTCTGTTGATTGCCGCTTCTGCGGGGCGTGGCACATTTAGGCAGGGTGCACCGTTGCGTTGGGGCGATGCGTTTACGACTAGTTCGGTTTTCCTTAATCACATGGGCTTAAACCCTGTTTTGAGCCTTGCCGATGCTGCACGAAATAGCTTTTCTGATCATCGTAATAACACGTGGAAATCGACCATGGACGATGAGCAAGCACTTACTTTAACGCGTGAATTGTTATTAACTGCCAACGATCAGTTGGTTGATGGGCAAAAAGCTGCCGTGAGACGAATTTACCAAGCGCCAGAGCAACAACTGCCAGTTCGCAATGTGGTTGTTATTTTAATGGAAAGCTTTGCCGGGCGTTATGTCGGCGCATTGGGTGGTGAAGGGCAGATTACCCCTTATTTTGATGCGCTAAGCCAAGAAGGCTTGTTGTTTACCCAGTTTTTCTCAAGCGGTACGCATACCCACCAAGGTATGTTTGCCAGTATGACGTGCTTCCCCAATTTGCCTGCTTTTGAATATTTGATGCAAACGCCAGAAGGCGGTCATGCGTTTTCAGGTTTACCGCAGTTGCTGAAAGCGCGCGGTTATCAAAATATTTATGTGTATAACGGCGATTTTGCTTGGGATAATCAACAGGGCTTTTTTGGCAATCAGGGCATGACACAATTTGTTGGGCGTTATGATTTTGTCGATCCTGTATTCGCCGATATGACATGGGGTGTATCGGATCAAGATATGTTTGCGCGTGCTGTGCAGGAGTTAAATCAAATGCACGGCGATAAGCCGTTTTATGCCTTGTTGCAAACCTTGTCTAACCACACGCCATATGCATTGCCAACGCCTCTGCCTGTAGAGGCGGTCACAGGCTTTGGTTCTCGCGATGAGCACTTAACCGCCATGCGTTATGCGGATTGGGCGTTGGGGCAGTTTTTCGCTGAGGCAAAACAGCAACCTTGGTATCAAGATACTTTGTTTGTTGTGTTGGGTGATCATGGTTTTGGCGCGCCTGAGCAACTAACCGAAATGGATTTGTATCGTTTTTATACGCCGATGCTGTTGCTGGCGCCTAATATTCAAACAGCGTATGGCAAGCAGAATAATATTGTTGCCAGTCACGTTGATATGGTGCCAACAGTGATGGGGTTGTTAGGGCAAGAAACGCAGCAACAATGTTGGGGGCGTGATTTATTGCATTTGCCAGAAAATGATAGCGGCTTTGCCATTATTAAACCGTCGGGTGGTGAGCAAACTGTGGCCATGATTCGTGATAGTCAAATTTTGATTAAACCAAAAGGCTTAGAGGCGAAGAAGTGGCATTTTAATCTTACTGAACGCACGGCTAAGATTGCTGACGAGATGGATGATCAGGACTTAAATGCCTTGCAGCGTTTGTATGCTTATCTACAAACGGCAACTAAGAGCTTGCTTGAGAATACCACAGGGAATAAGTAGTTTTAGGGTTGGTGGCCCCACCTGGACTTGAACCAGGGACCTACCGATTATGAGTCGGGTGCTCTAACCAACTGAGCTATAGGGCCTTAAAAGGAGTGCGATTATAATAGTGGAACACCTTTGTTGCCACTATTATTTTCTAGGTAGAAGTTGCTGCAAATATAAACCGACTAGGCAGTCGGTTTGTATGGTTTTAGTCATCAATAAAGCTACGCAGATGATCTGAACGTGAAGGATGGCGTAACTTGCGTAAAGCTTTTGCTTCGATTTGACGAATGCGCTCACGGGTTACGTCAAACTGTTTGCCGACTTCTTCCAGTGTATGATCGGTATTCATGTCGATACCAAAGCGCATACGCAGTACCTTGGCTTCACGTGGGGTTAAGCCTGCAAGCACTTCCGTGGTGGCGTCGCGTAAACTTTGCGCGGTTGCTGACTCAATCGGTGAAGTAATGGTCGAGTCTTCCAAGAAATCGCCTAAATGTGAATCTTCATCGTCACCCACTGGGGTTTCCATGGAAATTGGTTCTTTGGCGATCTTAAGCACTTTACGCACTTTATCTTCTGGCATTTCTAAGCGTTCACCCAATTCTTCTGGCGTTGGCTCGCGTCCCATTTCTTGTAACATTTGACGTGAAACGCGGTTCAACTTGTTGATGGTTTCAATCATGTGCACAGGAATACGGAT
>CAZMQC010000092.1:0-2601 GCA_964568295.1 uncultured Spongiibacteraceae bacterium
GTTGCGGGCGCTGCGGCAGATAAAACACTTGATCAGAAGTAAAACAATATTCCGCCCCTGCAAAGGTCGGCAACACCGGCGTTCCGCCCACTGCAATCAGGATTTTTTCTGCACCAATAGTCCGCCCATCAACTTCAACACTATGCGCATCACGCAAACGCGCACGACCACGAATAACCGTCACCCCCGCGCTTTCTAATAAACGCAGATAAATACCATTTAAACGGGCAATTTCTTGATCTTTATTAGCAATTAAAGTTGACCAATCATGTTGATAATCGCCAACTTGCCAACCAAAACCAGCGGCATTTTCAAATTCTTCAGCAAATTGCGAGCCGTAAACCATCAATTTTTTCGGTACGCAGCCCACGTTAACGCAGGTGCCACCAAAATAACGCTCTTCAACAATGGCAACCTTAACGCCTTTGGCAGCTGCCATTCTCGCTGCGCGTACACCGCCAGAACCTGCGCCAATCACTAATAAATCAAAATCAAACATGGTTTTCTCTATCATTGTTATTTAGCCGTGGGTAGCAATACCATATTGCTGCGCCCACGCTTTAGCTTGTTGGTTAATCGCTGTATCTTCACTGGCTAAAACAACCAACACACGCTCAGGAAAATCGTGCTCATCGACGGCTTTTAGCAACGCACTACCGCCGCTATCAATCGCCATCCACCAAAGTTCCTCATCGACTTCATGCGCAACCACATGAATCGCAGCGCCCGCTTGATTCAATTGTTTGCCATATTCCAAAGCAATGAGCCCACCGCCAACCAATAAGCAGTCTTGCCCTTTTAATCTTGCAAAATCGACTGTCACACCCAGTTCTCGTTGTTTATCTGAAAAAAATGGGGAGTTACCTCCCCATGATTATAACGGTGCAGCTTTAATAACCGTTAAGCCACCCATATAGTTCTGTAGCACTTCTGGTACGGTAATTGAACCATCGGCGTTTTGATAATTTTCCATAACCGCAAGCAAGGTACGACCAATTGCCAAACCTGAACCATTGAGGGTATGTGCCAATTCAGGTTTGCCGTCTTTATTTCTAAAACGCGCTTGCATACGACGCGCTTGGAAGTCACCAAAATGACTGCAAGAAGAAATTTCACGATAGGTCTGTTGCGATGGCAACCAAACCTCTAAGTCGTAGGTTTTCTTGGCTGAAAAGCCCATATCGCCCGTACATAACAGCATTTTTCGGTAAGGTAATTGCAAGGCTTGTAAAATTGCTTCCGCATCGGCGGTTAAGTCTTCCAAAGCCTGTTCCGCTTTTTCAGGCTGTACAATTTGTACCAACTCGACTTTTTCAAACTGATGTTGGCGAATCATACCGCGCACATCGCGCCCTGAACTGCCTGCTTCACTGCGAAAACAAGGCGAATGACAAACAAATTTAACTGGCATCTGACGCGCATCTAAAATGGTATCGCGCACAATATTCGTAACCGGCACTTCAGCGGTAGGAATCAAATAATAATCCACGCCATCGGTGCGCAGCTTAAACAAATCTTCTTCAAACTTCGGCAACTGCCCCGTGCCTTTTAGCGACTCGCTATTCACAATATACGGCACGTTAACTTCTTCGTAGCCTTTAATGCTGTGAGTATTCAGCATAAATTGAATTAACGCACGGTGTAATTTAGCAATATCGCCACGCATCACATTAAAACGTGAGCCTGTGATTTTACCGCCTAATTCAAAATCCAAACCGCCTAAAGCTGCGCCCAAATCCACATGGTCTTTAACCGCAAAATCAAAGGTTTTAATCGTACCCCAACGCAAAACCTCTACGTTGTCTTTTTCATTTTCGCCCGCAGGTACATCCGCGCTGGGCGTATTCGGCACCGACATCAATAACGCCTGCAAGGCTTCATTTGCCTCACGGCTTTTATCTACAAAACTTTGAAACTGATCATCAATTTTTTGCAAAGTGCCCGCTACTTCCGCTTTCGCTTCGTCAATATTTTTACCCGCACGCACTAACTCGCCAATTTTACTAGAAGCTTTTTTGCGTTCGGCTTGCAGGTTTTGCGATTGCACATCGGCTTCTTTGCGCTTGGCTTCCAAGGCTTTAAACGCTTCAACGTCTAAAGCAAAACCGCGTCGCGCCAACTGAGCGGCAACGCCTTCCAAATCACTGCGTAAAAGTTTTACATCTAACATACAAATATTTCTTTACTTAATTAACAGAGAAAAATCATTAATGTGCCAATCGGCTGGTAAAGCGTAAGGATCATCACCATGATTGTAACCGTAGGTCACGCAAACCGCTTTAATGCCTGCGGCTTGCGCGGCAAAAACATCATTAGCCGAATCACCGACCATCAAGCATTGTTCCGTCGTCACCTGCATTTTCTCCATCGCAAACAATAACGGCGCTGGATGCGGCTTACATTGCGATAAACTATCGCCGCCCAAAATCAGTTCAAACATACCATTAAGCTGCAAATGATCGAGCAAATCAGGCAAAAATTGCTGCGGTTTGTTGGTAATCAACGCTAAACGCAAACCTTGTTGTTTTAGGACTTGCAGGGTGGTCAATACATGCGGATACAAACGGCTTTGATGCGCGGCCTGCCCATAAAAACGCAAAA
>CAZMQC010000092.1:2701-4487 GCA_964568295.1 uncultured Spongiibacteraceae bacterium
AATACATGCGGATACAAACGGCTTTGATGCGCGGCCTGCCCATAAAAACGCAAAAACAGTTGGTGCGCAGTACGGCTTTCATCTTCCGTTACACTCTCAGGCGCTTTGCTCAAAGCAAAGCCCAAGGCCTGTTGCACAAGCTTCTTCGCGCCCTGCCCAACCCATAAGCGCACACGCTGCTCGCCCGCGACGGGGTAGCCAAGCGCTTGTAAGCTTTGGTCAACCGCAAAAGCCAAGTCAGGAATGCTATCAACCAAGGTACCATCCAAGTCAAAAAAGATGGCTTTTATCTGTGCATCAATCATGGTTAAACGCTTGCCAATTGCTCACGCATTGCTTGAATAACCGTTTGATAATCCGGTGCACTAAAAATTGCCGAACCCGCAACAAAGGTATCTGCGCCAGCGGCGGCAATCTCAGCGATATTATCCACTTTGACACCACCATCAATTTCAAGACGAATATCCAAACCGCTTGCGTCAATTAGCTGTCTTGCTTCGCGTAGTTTATCCAAGGTTCTCGGAATAAAAGACTGCCCGCCAAAGCCAGGATTCACCGACATGAGCAAAATCATATCCAGCCTATCCATTACATATTCTGCCGCATCCAAACCCGTTGCTGGATTAAACACCAAGCCTGCTTTACAGCCCAAGCTTTGGATTAACTGCAAAGAACGGTCAACATGCTGACTCGCCTCGGGGTGAAAAGTAATATAAGTTGCGCCTGCATCGGCAAATTGACGAATTAAATCGTCCACAGGACTGACCATTAAATGCACATCAATCGGCGCGGTAATACCATAATCGCGTAAGGCTTTGCACACCATCGGACCAATCGTTAAGTTCGGCACATAATGGTTATCCATCACGTCAAAATGAACAATATCGGCGCCCGCAGCGAGCACTTTATCAACATCTTCGCCCAAACGAGCAAAGTCGGCAGAAAGAATAGATGGAGCAATTAAAAATGAGGACATGGGTATAAAAACATCAACTAAATTGGCGTTATTGTAACACAGGAACACTGCGCAAGAATGCAAAACTCGCCGTCTTGCGCAGACAATCGACTACATTCTTGCGCCCGATTGGTATAAATGGTCTAAGCAATAAACACTGCCGTTGACCGCGTGATCTGAACATTCTTGTCGTTTACATGGACGGTCGGAAACGCCTTCGCGAGAGCGCAACATTTGCGCTTTAATAATCGCACTTGCATCATAATCGTGCCAAGCTTTGTCGCTTTCGAGCTTTAACGCATAACAAACATTGCTATAACCGCGCGCATCAATACGCCAAAGCTGCATACAGCAAGGACATTGGTGCAAATTATGATTTTTCCCTTGTTCAATTAAGGTCCACGCCTCGCAAAACGTATCATAATGCTCATTGATATTAATTAAGTCTTCAAAGCTACTGCAATGACAATTAAATTCAGCTTTCATCAACATAAAATCCTCTCACTACACGGCAATTCAAGATTGCATTTGTGCCAATACTAAAACGCCCTCCCCATTGCAGCAAGCTTGGATTGGTTTAATTATGGTTAGTTGAATTAATCCCCGCATTTTTTCGCTACAATGAGCAGCATCGCGCTTTTAATATAAAGGTTTTCCCTTGCTCAGTTATCGCCACAGCTACCACGCAGGCAATTTTGCCGATGTGATAAAACATCTTTGTCTTGTCGAGATTTTGCAATACCTAACACAAAAAGATAAACCGCTATGTTATATCGACACCCACTCAGGTGGCGGCGCTTATACCTTGCAAAGTAGCAACGCGCAGAAAAA
>CAZMQC010000092.1:4587-6434 GCA_964568295.1 uncultured Spongiibacteraceae bacterium
ATTATTAATCCACCTTGGCAACTCGCCAAGCAAATGCAAAGCAGCTTGACCTTCCTAGCCAACACATTGGGCAACGGTCAATTCCGCAATGAAATGTTGGTGGCAGAATGAGAATAGTCTTATTTGCCCTGCTCGCATCGTTGCTATTGAGCGCTTGCCACACCGAGCAAAAAACCGCCGAACAAACGCCTGTGTTAGAGCAAGCACAAATTCAAGAGGCAAAAACCAACGCTGAAACAGTTAAAGTTGAAACCGCTGAAAAACCAGCTACAACAACCCAAACCGTTGAAAAACCAACTGAACCAGCCGCCACAGCTAAACCAGAACGTGTGTTAGATTTAAGCGTGGACAGAGCACTACCGCCACCTAAATTGCCAGAACAATCCAATCTATTACCGAATTATTTTGCCGAGAAAAAACCTGAAACTAAGCGTGCATCGGTCAGTGGTAATATTCTTAGAAAAGACGATCCGAATAAGCCTATTTTAGAAACGGTTGAAGGCGCGGAAGTTTCCATTAAAATGGTTATACCTTAGCCGCACGAGGTTAGCCCATGCCAACGCCCACATTAACATCCGCCCGTATTCGTAAAAAATCAGCACTGCTAGAACTCAGTTATGCCGACGGCCAACAGTTTAATCTTAGTTTCGAATTTTTGCGCGTACATTCACCCAGCGCAGAAGTGCAAGGTCATGGCAAACAACAGAAAGTTCTGCAATACGGCAAATCCGATGTTGTTATTGAAAAAATTGACCAAGTCGGCAACTACGGTTTGCAGATTTATTATGATGATATGCACCACTCTGGCATTTATACATGGGACTACCTGTACGAACTTGCCTGCAACCAAGAAACCTTATACAACACTTACCTTGATGAACTTGAACAAGCAGGTAAAAGCCGTATTAGCGGCGCTATTCAAGTTATCGACCTACGAGATTTACACTGATGAGTATCAACTGGTTTCCAGGCCACATGCACAAAGCCACGGGCGAAATTCGCAAACTGCTGCCGCAAGTGGATATTATTATTGAAATTCTGGATGCGCGTATTCCTTACAGCAGCCAAAATCCCGTTATTCAGCGTTTTCACCAAGAAAAAAAGCATATTAAATTACTGAACAAAAGCGACTTGGCCGATCCCGCCAACATTGAGCTTTGGCTAAATCACTATAACCAAAGCCAAAATACCCAAGCGATTGCTCTGCACTATCAGCAACAAGACAAAGTAAAAAGCATTATCGACCTTTGTCACCAACTGATGCCCAATCACAAAGACGTGCGCCCCATTCAGGCGCTAATAACTGGCATTCCAAACGTGGGCAAATCCACTATCATCAATATTTTAGCGGGGCGCACCATTGCCAAAACAGGCAACGAACCTGCCGTTACCAAAACACAGCAACGCATCAAGCTAAGTGACCAATTAGCGCTGATCGACACTCCCGGTATTTTATGGCCGAAATTCGATAATCAGCATAACGCATACCGCCTCGCAGCAACTGGCGCAATAAAAGACACTGCCATGAGCTACGACGACGTTGCACTTTATACCGCACGTTTTTTATTGCAACACTACCCCGAACAGCTTAAACAGCGCTATCAACTAGAAACGCTACCCGAAGCCGAATTAGAGTTTTTAGAAACCATTGGTCGCAAACGCGGTTGCTTAGCCGCACGTGGCTTAGTTGATTTGGATAAAATCGGCAAAATTTTGCTCAATGAACTTCGTGCTGGAACGATAGGCTTAATCAGCCTCGAAACGCCTGCAATGATGATTAAAGAAGAACAGGAAACCGCCGAGTTATTGCAGCAACAAGCCAAAGAAAAAGCCGATAAAAAAGCAGC
>CAZMQC010000093.1:0-6403 GCA_964568295.1 uncultured Spongiibacteraceae bacterium
GCTTCATCAAAAGCCGTTTCTTTATTGCGCACCGCCGCCAAAATATCTTCGCTACGATGGGCTATCGCTTCCATGCTGGTAAAACCAATCATGGAACAGCTGCCTTTAATGGTATGGAAATTACGAAACAACAAATTTACATCAAGCGTTTTAGCCGCATCGCGCTTCGCTAATAACAACTCAACTGTATCTAATTGCTCAGTAACCTCGCTAACAAACGCAGGCCACAGTTTATCCAATAAATCCGCCATAACGGCTACTACGCAGCTAAACCAACAGCTTTACGGATAACGTCCAATAATTCTTTGCTGCGTTGTTCTTCCATATCTAAGCTCAACACGCCAGAAGGCTTGTGGATAATATCGACCACGCCCAACTCTAACGCTTCTTTGGCTTGCGGCGAATCCACACTCGCCACCGATGAAACAATAATCACCTTAGCTTCGGTTAAAATTTTCGATAAGCGCAAGAATTCGATACCGCCCATACGTGGCATTTCAATATCCAACAAAATCACATCAGGATTGAGTTCTGATAATTTTTCTAACGCATCAATACCGTCACACGCCTCGCCGCAAACCGCAAACTGGCTATCTTGCTCAAGAATACTCGCCAAAATACGGCGCATTAAAAAAGAATCGTCAACAATAAGAACGTTGTATTGTTTATCAGCCATTTAAGAAAGCTCCAAGGGTAAATCGACAATGCAGCTAGAATACCGATTAACTAAGGGTAATGCTAGGGAATTACTGCGGGTTTTTATTATTTTTATTCGTTATTGGGATTCCATTCCCAATCATTAAACGATGCGCTTACAAATTAAAATATATCGCCATCCCAATCATATAGATAGCCCGTACCATCGCCATCTTTTTCCCATTTTCTCTCGCCTTTATTGTTTAACGAAAGACCGCCATTGCCACTTTGTGCAGAACCCGCTATTGGCTTAGCGTATAACTCATAGCTGCTAACATCCGCATCAATGGTTAGGTTATAACTTTTCGGTTCACCCTGTAGCGGCGCTTGCGTAGCAAAAATCTTGGGCACACCGTTAGCATCTGCCGAACCAAGGTATGTGCCTGTACGCAGCTTGTGGCGTTCCATAGCATTAGCCAACTCAAGCAAGGCTGTCTGCGCTGCTTTTCTTTGCGCATCAGCTACATTTTTCTTATACAAAGGAAAGCCAATACCAGCAATAACCCCAATAATGACCACAACAATCATTAATTCAATTAACGAGAAACCTTGATGACGTACGTGCATGTTAACTCCACAAGAAAACACTAAGGACGAATAAGTATCTTATTTTTAAGCAAGTAAAACAATCACACAAATAAGCCTATTAATCAACAAAAAAAACCCCAAGGCTAGAGGCTTTGGGGTTTCAATTGTACAACTTTCAACTAGTTTCGTTTCAAGACACCGAAAGGTTGCTTTTCCTCCCAGCCTAGACGTGTTCCTGTTTCGCCAACTCCAAACGTTACCTGACGACGACGTGCATCACTACCTGAAGTATCGTAGATGCTATCGCCACCACGTCCCAACTCTGATGCGGCAGTATCATTGAAGTAACCAATAAAGCCTTTGTCGCTATCATTAAAACTACCGTCCATATTAACGTCGTAAGTTGGGAAATCTGGCGCCAAACCAGAGGTCCAGTCGATCAGCATTGTCCAACCTTTGGTTGCTCCATCACAACTCATTGAAACTGGCTGCACTGTATTAAATACATACAGGCGGTTTGCTAAGAATGGTCTGAATACAGAGCGTTCACCGAGTTTTTCATTAGCATCAATAACGCCGTTATTATTGAGGTCTGAAGCTAAATCCACATACCAACCGAACTGCTTTGACCAATCCACTTCGTCACCCGAAACCTTACGACTTAATTGCGACCCTTGATTGTTAGCCAACGTTATTTCAACCTCAGTGAAAACACGTTTTGCCAATGCAGGTTTATTATTAAACGTTTTGTAGCGTGCTAAGTCATTGTTGTAAATACCACGGTCATGAATGCCATAAATACTTTGCACTGATTTATCTGGAATATCTTTAGCTTCATGGTATTTTCCTGTGCCAAAAATAACCATTACATTGGGCCAAGGCGCTTTAACATCACCATCTCTTGCCAACATTGGCGGCGACATGATGGGTTGTCTTGTGCTTGAATCAACGCCCGTCGTAAATAGCTTCTTAGCTTTCCAGTACTGGTCGATGTCTTCACCATCAGTCACTTGAGATAGTGTAATGCTTCTATCTAACTGCTGCGCAGGTCCATATTTACTATCACCCGGCTGATTAAAATAGATCGTACAATATGTTCCTTCTTCATGTAATAAAACCAAAGCCCAATCACCTTCCGAGTCTTGAATTTCGCAAGCACTATTAGGGGCTGTTGTAATCACAACAGGACGCGCTCCCTCCCCCTTAGCTGGATCAGGCAGCGGGTAAGCAAGCGCAGTTACTTCAACGGTTGTCCCTGCTTGCTTTGTTTGTGGCGGCTGAGGATTTTCAATCTGAATATACTGAGTTAAGCGAGCAATAGTGATTTTTCTTGTTACCGTCGGTGCGGCGGCAAACCAAACACCATTAACTTCGCCACCAGGCTGACGATACGTGATCGTACACTGCCCAATTGCAGAAAGCTTAACTTGCGCCGTACTCAACGCGTACCCTTCTCCATCTTCAGACTCTAACTGGCAGAAATTCTCATCAACCGAAATTTGAACAGGCAAACCAGAGCTTGCTGTTGCAGAAGTTGTAACCACTGCTTCATATTGACCACTAGGCGGAACAGAAGGAGTTATAATTTGAGGCCCCGTAACTATAACCGTTGCAGTTTCTGTCTCAGCTGGATGATAGTTCGCATTACCCGCTTGGGAAAAGGTTAAGTTACACACCCCTGGATTAAGAGGACGTATAGTGTTGTTACCAATTTTTGTACAGTTACCCGATGCCACAATACTCACTGGCAACCCCGAAGTAGCTTCAGCATAAACTTGGAAATCCACCTCTTTTTGCGCAAACTCAGGAATCTCAGAAATATCTAAGGTTTGGTATTGCTGCAAAACCTCAATATCGCGTGTAGTACTCCAAGCTTCATATAGCCCATCGCCTGGATAATTATAGGTAACAACACATACGCCCGTACTTACACCAGTAACAGTTAAGCTTGGTGGAGTATATTGCCCTAGCTCTGAGGTACAAGGACCTGAAACTGAATAGGTAAGTATTTCTTCACCCGTACCGCCTGTTTCAACAGAGCCCCCTACCATTATTACTGTCTCGCCAATATTAATACCAATAACAGGGGACACTTTTGCAGTTGATATAGAAAGTGTAGATGTTGAAGACTCATATTGCTCATTTCCAGGCGTAGTAGCGCTAACAATACAAGAGCCTTTATCAGCATCAAGCAAATCAACTTGATTATTTTTAACTTCGCAGACGTCAGGCGTAGCAACCATATAAGTGACTGGCAAGTTAATCCATACGTCTTCACTCTCAACATGAGCACTCAATATACGCACTGGTGTATTTACAGTTAGTGGATTAGGGTATTTATCCCATACAACGGTTGGCGTAAGTATTTCAGCTTGCGAGCTTGCAGCAAGCAAAACAATATTCGTAATAACACATGCCTTGAGAAAAGACAGCCCAGGAATTGATTTTAGATTGTTCATACGCTGCTTAATCATGATTAGTTCTCCTGATAAACAACTGATTGACGAACATCAAAGGACCACATTTGTCCTTTAACATCACCAGCATAAATTTGATCAACAATACCATCGCCGTCTAAGTCGATCGCAGTTGCTGACGACAGGCCATTCTTATTGGTCGGTTTATCTTCTGAGCTACTACCCGCATAGAGCTTGATATAGTCCTTACCTTTGGTCCACACACCATCGCGTCCACCATCTAGGAAAAGAACAAATAATACAGCTCTACCATCATTCGAGTTGTAACCATTCGGAACAATGGCAGCCCAGCGACCTTTGCCATTAGCGTTTTTACCGTCATCCGACTCACCCGTGCTATAAAAAACCTTTGCTATCACTGGCTCTCCAAAGGTATAACCCAAGTCTGGATCGTCTTTATCCGTAAACTCCCAAAGCACATTATTACCGCTAAAGGATTCATCATCGCATGTACTGCCCGTATTCGTGGTTTTGAATGGGCAAGTAATATCTAATGCAAAGTAGCCTTTACCGCCGCCACGTAATCCTCCAATCAAGATAGTACGCCATTCAGGTGAAGCTTCCTCACTCGGCCCACTATAAAAATCCATAAACACATCACTCACGGTCGGAGTTAAATCGACATAAAAGCGGTGATCATAGTTTTTGCTAGCTAGGTAATGATAGCCTTCATTTGTTTTAAGAGAAGTTAACGCATTTGGCATATAAGCAAATATCTCTTGCCCAGCACTACTTCCCTCAACAGCAAAGCCATGCAGAAAACCTCGATTGGTTCCTACATACACCATTGCAGTTCTATCCTTCATCTGCTCCTTATAATGGCTATAACGCTGCTCCTCTGTACTAAAATTCTTATTATCCCATGGACGCGGGGGTTCTTTAACATAGATTGGCGAACTATCTACAATATCACCTAGAAAACCACCTTTGCTCACCGATGTTACTTTCTTAGTTGAAGCATTAACAACATAAACACCTCGACGACGATACTTTTCATTACAATCATTTGCTGCACAACCAGAATATTCAAAACCATCTTCATTACTTATATCGCCTAATAAATACATCATAAGATCGTACTGCTCTTGTGCATTTGCTCCAGCTCGTTTTGACAAATCAAGTCGCATGCTTTCAGGCAAGTTAGCAAAAGGAGTGAACTGTGCCGTTTCACTATCGGGGCGCGTCATATTATCAGCACCAAACCTAACACCCACTTTTAAATCTGGATGCCATGTATAAACTTTGCGCGTTCTAACTTTTTTACGTTGCGCTTCATCACCAACAATATATGTTTCATTCAGTTTGCTATTGGCTTCCCACTTAGGCACGATACCCGCCGATGAATCCCAGCCTTTGCTCTCATCATCTGGATCATCGCCTTCATTAATAAATTGCCCCTTCTTATTAAGGTTGAAAGCTTTTAGTTCACTGGTCCAGTAGTCGGTTGCGTAAGTTGCTTGCACAGCATAATTATCTGCGCGCATTTCAGAAACAGCGCTGACCGCTATCGCTGTAATCGAAGCAGCAGAGCCCGAAATTCGATTCATAATATCTTTAAAGGCCTGAGCTATCTTTGCACCATTGTTTGCAGGGTAGTAGTTATTAACCCCACCGCCAGCTGCCAACCCAACTTTCTCAAAGTCGGCACTATTAATAACAACATCGGCACCCATTGCAATCAAGAAAGTTTCTATGTTTGTCTTGTCTTGCTTTTTACTATTTAAGTTTGGCAAAAAATCTTGGTCGTATAGCGCCCCAGCAACCAACGCCAGATTGTAGTGGGCAGAAGTGCTGCTAGGTGGTGTAGCTCCCCTTGGAACATAGCCATCTAATCCGCTAGGCCTTCCATCACTACTTGGTGCACCATCGGTTAAAACCGCTATCGCATTTTTTTGACACCAATTGTCAGCCGTAATAAATTTCTGCGATGCTTGATATTGTTTTGCGTTTGTTTTACTCGTGCTTGTAAACTCCAAGCCTAAAATATCCTTAATTTTTTTACTTACCGCCGCAGTGCTTGCTGTTTTCTTATATTGAAACGACGCTTCATCCCACCCATTAAAAAAGAAGCGCCCTGCCGCAGCCAGTGTTTTAGCGGTAGGCGTACCTCCATGCCCGCCCGTCGCGGCCACGCTAGCAATAAGCGATTCTTTATTTGTTTTGGTTTGTGCTGGCTTTCCTTTCGCATCCAATTCAACAAAACTATGTAACAAATGCTGACTATCGCTACTCTTGCTTATTTTTGTTGCTGTTGTGCTATTGTAGTAAGCCCAAAAATCAGCCACTGAAACAAATGCGTTATCTAAGTCGCGGACTACTTTTTTAGCCACATCAATTGATACATGCACCCGAAACTGATTATTGGAAACGCCTGGCTTCAGTCCTCTTAATCCATATTCGTCATCAGAGTTTCTATGGTTATGCTGAGTATTACTATCAAAAACCTTGTGTGTACCTGAGTTCCAAGAATAACGCATATCTTCATTTGACGCATAACTTGGCATAGGAGGAAACCATGTTTTTCCATTTGCATTCTTGTTTGAACCGTTCAGTTTAGTATATTCAGGATAGACAGAACCAGCCGTTAGCGAACCTGTGTAACCATCGCAGTTATAGTACGTGCTGTTATAGAGATAACAAAACGCAACATCATCCGTAATAAATTGCTTTTCTGAATCCTCAGTCCAATAACCACTGTTCAG
>CAZMQC010000094.1:0-6382 GCA_964568295.1 uncultured Spongiibacteraceae bacterium
AGAAAGCTTTGCCGCTTTTGCCCACCAAGATATTGCTATAGAAAAAGTACTAGAGCAGCTTAACTTAGAACGTAACGCTGGCTATCCCCCCGTCGCCCAAGTTGGCTTTAGCTTTATTGGTAAGGAGTTAGCACAGCCTGTGCAATTAGACGATTTACAAGTTACTCCACTAGATTTTGAGCAAGTGGTTGCCAAATACGAGCTCACCTTAATTGCTATCGAGCAGCAACACGGCATAGAGCTTAATATCGAATACAACAGTGATTTATTCGATACTGATACTATTGAAAATCTATTCGGCCACTTTATTTACTTGTTAGAACAAAGCCTTGCTAAACCAGAGCAAAGCTTGCAGCAATTAAGCTTGTTTAGCGTGCAAGAATTAACCGCGCAATTAGGCATAAACTCCAGCGATTGCGAAGGCATTTATCCGCTAACCGCCATGCAAAAAGACATGGTATTCAGCCAATGGTTTAACCCTGAAAGCTTAGCTAACACCTTAGGCTATCGCGCCGAACTCAATACCTTTATTGATGCCACGCGTTGGCAACAAGCCTGCCAAATTACCTGCGATATTGAGCCGATTACTCGCACGCATTTTTATACCAACCCATTAAGCTACGGTGAAACGGCTTACCAAGTGGTGCTTAAGAATCTGCCCATAACGCTAGATGTCATGGATTATCGTCAGGACAACCTTGCTGAAGCAGTAATCAATCAACGTGTTGATGCATTTATTTATCAACCGCAAGCCTACGCCAATAATCAGCTTATTCGTTATGGCCTAATGCGTATTAGCGACACACGCACAATTTTATTGTTGTCCTCGCATCACGCGCTATTGGACGGTGTGGCGATTGTGTTAATCGCTCAACAAGCTGCCAAACACTATGAGTCACTTATCCAAGGCGAAAGCATTGATTTGCAAGGTAAAGCCTTTGCCATGGCGGATGCAATAGAGGACGATAAAAAGCACCGCGATACGCAAGAAGTACAAGCTTTCTGGCAACAGCAATTTAGCCGCTGTGAAGCCTTAGATTTCCCGCAAGCGGTTTGCAGCAGCGAGCGCAAACAAGTCGTTAAGCAACATTTGCTAGGCAGCAAATTATCACTGGCCTTAAAGCAATACTGCCGCCAACATCGCATGACCACAGCGCAGTTAATTAAGCTAGTTTATGGCTTGTTAGTTAGCCATTATTGCCGCGCTGAAAACGATTTTTATTTCAGCGAATTTAACGCTGGCAGAAACCGCAGCAATGCTTTGGAACTCGGCTGTTACTTTGAGCAAAGCCCGTTTATCTTCCCTGCTGAAAGCTTAAATCAGCACAGTAACATGCAAAGCCTATTTGCCTATTTGCGTGATTATCGCAGGCAAATCAAAGGCTTCGACACACTGTCTTTAGTGCAAACACAAAAGCTAGCGCCACATGGCCGCTTGCACTTTATGTACAACTATTACCACTTCTTCCCGCAAGAACAAACCTTACAAGGCTGCGCGATTGAGTGTATAGAAATGCCACCGTTTATTGACAACACGGTGCAGTTTGTTGCCAAAGAAAAAGAGCAAGATATTCAAATTGACCTGTATTATCAAAGCGATGTGTTTAACGATTTTGATTTCTTAAGCAGACTGCAATCGTTATTACAGCAGTTAGTTGACGGCGTAGAAGTATTAAGCGAGCTAAAACTTTTATTGCCTAGTGAACAAGCCGTCTTACAAGGCGATAATGTTCCACTAGAGCCAAGCTTTAGCTGTATTGCTGCCGTATTTGCTCAACAAGCCGAGCAAACACCAAAGGCTATTGCCTTAATAGATGATGAAGGCGAGCTAAGCTATAGCGAGCTACAAACCGCTATCTACCAAATGGTCGATTACTTGCAGCAGCAAGGGGTAGAATCGGGGCAGCGCGTTGGCGTTTTATTACCGCGTAACCACCATGCCATTATTGCAATTTACGCTGTTATACATTGCGGTGCCGCTTATGTGCCAATGGATATCAATTACCCCGCTGAGCGTTTGCAGGTAATACTAGAAGAAGCGGGGATTGAGCATTTAATTAGCGATGGATCCTGTGTCGTAGCACAGGATGACGGCAATAGAATGCAGAACGTCATTCCACGCGAGGTCGCAGAATCTTCTGGTTCAACTAAAAGCCATAAGCTTAAACTTATCACCCACAATATTGAGCAAATCTCTCTTGCTGAGTACAGCGAGGAAAAACCCAAGCTTGCCATCAATCCAGAACAAGCGCTGTACGTGATTTTCACCTCTGGCTCTACTGGCAAACCCAAAGGCGCGGCAGTTAGCCACGCTAACGCGCTCAATTTATTACAGTGGTATCTCAAAGACAGCGCATTCACTGCCGATAGCGCTACCTTGATTATTAGCGCGCTAGGATTTGACCTGACCCAGAAAAACCTATTTGCTCCGCTACTATCTGGCGGCAAGCTGCTATTAAGCGAGCTACCACACTACGATAGCGACAAAATCCAGCAGCTGATTGAAACCCATCAAGTGAGCCATATTAACTGCGCACCTAGCGCGTTTTATCCTTTGGTAGAGCAAAATAGCGAACGATTAAGCAGCTTAAAGCAAGTCATGCTTGGCGGCGAAGCGATTCAACTACAGCGTTTAAAGCAATGGCTAAACAATAGCTCAGCGCAGCTAAAAAACCATTACGGCCCAACGGAGTGTACCGATATTGCCTTGCGCTACAGTATTCAAGGTAACGAAAACCCATTACCTTTGGGCACGCCTAATGACAATGTTAATGTCTTTATCTGCAACCGATTCGACCAAGTTCTACCACAAGGTTTAAGCGGTGAAATTTGTATCAGCGGTAGAAGCTTAGGCTTGGGCTATCTCAATGACGATACCGCCAATCAAGCAGCTTTTATTGATAGCGACCAAGGCCGTTATTACAAAACTGGCGATTTAGGTTATCTGCAAAACCAACAAGCCTACTTTATTGGCCGCAAAGATTTTCAAATTAAATTACGTGGCTTACGTATTGAACTAGGCGAAATAGAAAATGCTTTAAAACAACAAAGTGCGATCTCCGACGCTTTAGTTTTAGTACACGAAGAACAATTAATTGCCTATGTGCTAAATACAGAATTGGGCGAAAAATCCACCGATGCTGCACAAATACAGCAAGCATTACAAAGCCAGCTGCCTAGCTATATGGTGCCAAGCCATATTGTTTCACTAGAGCAATGGCCATTAACCGCCAACGGCAAAATCAATCGCAAGGCTTTACCACTGCCTGATTTAAGCGCAAGCACAGTCGCTTATGTAGCACCACGCGATGAAATCGAACAAGCCATCTGTAACATTGTACAAAAGGTGCTAAACCTAGCCAAAGTAGGCATACACGATAACTTCTTTGATTTGGGCGGACACTCTCTAGCCGCTTCACGTGCTATCGTACAAATACGCGAACACTTCCAAATTGATATACCACTCAACGTTCTATTCGATATGACCACGGTTGAAAAACTAGCAAATTATATTCGCGCTGCGCAATGGGCGGTGGAATCTGCGCAACATCATGAGGACGAAGAAGGGCGAGATAGTGGGTTTATTTAATTAAGTTAAGGAGAACAAGATGAACATACTTGACCACACCAATATCACATCATTTCAAGAAATCGAGAAACTATTAAGTCAATTCGGTTGTGAAACAGTATTAATTAAAGCATTAACTAAAAATAACAACGACAAGAATCAGGTCTATATTCATTCAAATCCTGACTTTTTAAATAGTATTTTCGATCTTACTTTTAATGATAGAGAACCCAGTACCAGTCAAAAAAAGAAAGGCAAAGGGCTGCCTATCCCAGAAGCGCGATTTAACGCTTTTGCATGGATAGCGACTGATGGTAACGCACACGAAGTGGCTCATTGCAAAGGAATTTTATATGCACAATATCCAGAAGTGCGTTTATCTGGATTTCTATCGACTACAGGCTTAATGCCCCATAGCATGAGCATCACTTTCACTAAAGAACAGCACGAAACAAAAAGGTATTTAGCTATTGGAGCAACATCTGGAGGCAAAGCTTATGCGCTAATGCTGGTCAACCCCTCCTTAAATTTTCAACAATCTTTTGAAAAACAATCCTATCACCCTGACTCAAAAGCCTGCAAGATCATCACGATCAAACAGACCCAAACGAATAGCGAGAAATTAAAAATACTGCTAAAAGAGCGTATTGCGAATAAAAACGTAAAAGGTTGCCGTTTAACGCCAGAAAAAGAAACAGTGCCTTTTACAGGAACACAGGTGCACGGTTATACCTTGGAACATGAACTGGGCATTACCACCAATGCAGACAAAGATGGGGACATCTTTGGTATTGAACTGAAATGTTTTACCAACAAAAAGCTAACCTTGTTTACACCTGAACCTGACGGCGGCTTATACTGCAAAAGCTTTGAAGAATTTATGCGCCGCTACGGGTACAGCAAAGAAGCAGTTTATCGTTTCACTGGTTTGTATCGTAATAATCAAGTCAATGAAAAATCTCAACTTAAATTAGCAGTTTTGTGCAGCCCCAAAGACGATAGCAATACGCTACTCGATTACGATATTACCAAACCGTTCAAGCACCAATTAAATAATCTTCAAGTCGTACTCATTGATGAAGATAACTATATTGCGGCATCTTGGTCTATCACACGTCTATTTAACAACTGGGGCGTTAAGCACAATGAAGTTGTTTATGTGCCAGCAACAGTGACCGACAATACGGTGAGAAGTGAAATTGAACTTGGCTTTAGCCGTCGTGTTTCTTTTGGTGGAGAGGTGCTTTGGTGTAAAAAAAGCACGCTCGAACGTATGATAAAGGCAATTGTAAACGGTACTATTTTCTTAGATCCTGCGCCCAAGTTCGACCCAGACAACCCCAAAAACAACAAGCGTCGTTCTCAGTGGCGTATCAATAACATTTATCGTGACGCGCCAAATTTATATGAATCAGTGGAAAATATTATTCTTTAGTCAGGCGAGGAACGACTAATTTTGCGATTGACTGAAAAACCGGTACAACTACTGAATTGCCAAACTGTTTATAAGCTTGGGTATCTGAAACAGGAATACGGAAATCATCTTTATCTCGCTGGCTAAAGCCCATTAGACGAGCGCATTCCTTTGGCGTTAGACGGCGAGGGCGATTTTTCAGGTTTTCCTCTGTAAAGCCCTGCGAAAAATCCCAGCCTTGATTAATTAAAATCTCTGACCCATCTTTATAATAACGTGCAGATAAGGTGCGTGACACTTGGTTGCTATTCATTAAACCATAGCCAAAACCATTTCCCTTCTTTTGGTGTTTAATAGCGTAGTCATGCAGGTACTGCCACAGTTTTGGCGTTAAAGTGTATGTCGCTCCGACATTATTATCTAAAATATCAGCCAAAACAGGCTTAGGTTGGACATAATATTTTTGAATATCTTTTAACGTAAAATTCTGATGCAAATTTAAGTCTTTGCGGAAACCTACTAGAATAATACGCTCACGGTGCTGAGGCACCCAATGCTGCCCATCAATAATCTTAGGGTCTTGGCTACCTTCATAATCCACATCGGCAATCCAATAACCTAGCTCATCAAGTGTTTTAATAATGATCTTGAATGTCTTACCTTTATCATGGCTTTTTAAGTTTTTAACATTTTCTAACACAAAAGCCTTGGGCTGTTTGGCTTTGATAATCCGCGCGACATCAAAAAACAAAGTTCCTTGCGTCTCACATTCAAAACCATGCGCACGTCCTAATGAATTTTTCTTAGATACGCCAGCAATAGAAAAAGGTTGACAAGGAAATCCTGCAAGTAAAACATCATGATCAGGAATCTGCTCATTGATATGGGCATAAGCTTCTTGCTCTGTTACATCCTCTTGCTGAGAAAGCGTCACATCACGAATATCTTCGTTGAATGTATGATAATCACCATAGCTATAAAAATTGGCTTTATACGTTTTTACCGCATACTTATTCCACTCGCTGGTAAATACACATAAGCCATTTTGCTCTTCAAATCCTTTACGAATACCGCCAATTCCTGCGAACAAATCAATAAAACGAAATTTAGCGGCATCGGGGGTTACTTTTTCCACAGGTAATAACTTTAGTAAAAACTTATGCTCCTGATAAGTAAGTCTTGGCTTGGTCTTTCCTTTTGCCCAACGATTGATGGTTTCTCGACAACAACTATTAGGAGACACCGTATTCAATAACTCAGCTAATGTTTTTTGTTCATAAATTTCCAATAAGCGACGAAGTAACTCATCATCTGCAATATCATTATCATCAATAAGCGCTATTTGTTCTGCTAGCATGGCTTTCTCCAGGTTGAACGAGTGACAATATAGCACTAAATTG
>CAZMQC010000095.1:0-6378 GCA_964568295.1 uncultured Spongiibacteraceae bacterium
ATGGCTTGAATGGCTTTTGCATCACAGGGATTGCCGTAGCAATGTACGGGCAAAATTGCGCGGGTTTTGTCTGTTATAGCGGCTTCTATTTTAGTCGGGTCTAAATTAAGCGTATTGGGATCGATATCTACAAATACAGGGGTTAGCTTATTCCAAACAATCGCATGGCTGGTCGCTACAAAAGAATAAGGTGTGGTAATCACCTCGCCCTCAGTAATATCCAATGCTTGCAACATCGTCAACAAGGCATTCATGCCGTTATTGAATAGTACTACGTACGGTACACCTAAGTAATCAGCCAATGCTTGCTCTAATTGCTGGTGCATAGGGCCGCCGTTGGTCAGCTGCTTGTTTTGCCAAATTTGCTCTAAATAAGGGATAAACTCGTCTAGCGGTGGCAAATGTGGCTGTGTAACGAAAATAGGTTGTTTGTTTGCTTCTAACATAAATATTTTATTGAGTTAAGTAATTACTTTTCTTTTAAATGGTAGACGGCTTTGAGCTTCTTTTGAAAAACTGAGCTTTAACCGTATTAAATAGGTTTGCTTGGAATATCCTGATAACAATAACATAGGCAACAATCGCCAAGCCGATCGTTAAAAGTAATCTTAGCCAAGCAACATCAGTAATTTGGTCTGCGATAAAGTTGGCAATTATGCAAGAACTTAAACTGATTATCCAGACAGGAAGCAATGCTTTTAATTGTTTAAACAATCCAAGTGAACTTAATTTACCGTTGTAATAAGTATTAATGACTAATGCTGTGTAAGACGTAACCACCATACCTACGCACATTGCTTCAATTCCAATAGGCACGGTGATAAACAATACGGCTGTAATCAGTAGTTTTTTAATAATTTCAAGTCTTAAAAATAAGTCCGAACGCCCTTTCACCTTCAAAAAATTAAGATTGATCGAATGCACTGGGTATAAAGCAGTTCCAAACGCAATGATTGCGACCAAAACAGCGGCTGGTCGCCACTCCTCACCTAACAATAAAGGAATAAAATCGTTTGCAACAACAGCAAGCCCAAAAAACAAAGGGAACATCACCAATGCAGCTAGTTGCATAATGACTAAATAACTTTTCTCCAGCCGTGGCAAATCATCTTGAATGGAACTTAACAATGGATAGGTAACGCGCTGAACAATTACCGTTAAGGTTGTGGCTGGTATTAACGTTAAGTTTCGCGCTTGTGTAAAGTAACCGACTTGTGCACTGCTAAATTGCTTACCGATAATCAGTTGATAAATATTTTGATAAAATGTATCCAACAAGCTTGATGCTAATAACTTAGAGCCAAAGCCGAATAGTCTTTCAAACGATTCCCTACAAAAACTTGCTTGCGGCCACCAAAAATGCAACACATTGAGAATGACAACTTGCATAAAAGCATAACTCAACGTTTGGCCAATCAATGCCCAAACCCCATAGCCTAAATAGGCCATCGTCAAAGCAATGATACTGCTAAACAATACAGCCAACACCGAAGCTTTTGCCTGTGTTTTAAAATCCATCTTAATAGAAAGCAAAGCTCGCTGAACTACCATAAAGCTGTTAATAATAACAACCAAGCCCAGCACTTGCATTAGCACTACTAGTTCTGGCTGATTATAGAAGTTGGCGACGCTCGGGGCAGCAAAATAGAGTAGCGCATAAAGCCCCAGTGAAATGCCTATATTAAAGTAAAATACCGTAGCACAATCTTGGCGAGTAGGGTTAACCGTGCGAATTAACGCTTCCCCCATTCCACCATCCACAATGGCTTGGCTCAGCGCTATAAATACGACCAGCATTCCGACCAACCCAAAGGCTTCTGGCCCCAACATTCTGGCCAGAACCAACATAACGCCGAGCTGGACAAATTGCGTTAAAAAACGGTCAATCGCGCTCCACAACAAGCCAGTCTTGGCTTTCTTGGCCAAGCTACTCATATCATTCGTTTAGCAAACTTGCTAAATATTGCCCGTAGCCGTTTTTACTTAACGCATTAGCTGCATTTTTCAGCTGTTCTTTGCTTAGCCAGCCATTGTTGTAGGCAATTTCTTCTAAACAGGCGATTTTGTAGCCTTGGCGTTTTTCAACAGTTTCCACAAACATACTGGCTTCTAATAAGCTTTCATGTGTCCCTGTATCAAGCCAAGCAAAGCCACGCCCTAGCATTTCAACGTGTAAATCGCCGCGCTCTAAATAGGCTTGATTCACACTAGTAATTTCTAACTCACCGCGCGCAGAAGGTTTAACTTGTTTGGCAATTTCAACCACATCATTATCGTAAAAATATAGCCCTGTCACCGCATAGTGTGAATTAGGTTTAACAGGTTTTTCTTCAATGCTGATTGCTTTTTGGTTTTTATCAAATTCCACCACCCCAAAACGTTCTGGGTCTTTTACTTGGTAACCAAATACAGTTGCGCCTGTGGCTCGTTGCACAGCCGCTTTAAGCTTTGGAGAAAAGTTTTGTCCGTAAAAAATATTATCGCCTAATACTAAGCACACATTATTTTTACCAATAAACTTTTCACCGATAATAAAAGCCTGTGCTAAACCATCAGGGCTGGGTTGCTCGGCGTAGCTAAGTTGAATCCCAAAACTTGAGCCGTCGCCTAACAGTTTTTGAAAATTAGGCAAATCTTCAGGCGTACTAATGATTAAGATTTCCTGAATACCCGCTAGCATCAACACAGAAAGCGGATAATAAATCATTGGCTTATCGTAAATCGGTAAAAGCTGTTTAGAAGTGCCTTTGGTGATTGGATACAAGCGGGTTCCAGAGCCACCGGCTAGGATGATGCCTTTAGTTTTCATATTAGTTTCCAAGTTCTTAATTTTAATTGTGCAAGATACAACAGCTACTTAACTCAACCAGTTTTCTCTGGCGCTTCTTATGCTCAATATGAATATGTTATTTCCAGCTATCTCATAAAGAATAATATGCGCATAAAATGGGTAAGCTCTTACTTCACCATCCAACTCAGGCCTTACTCTGGCTATCTTGGGGTTAGAAACAATAAGCTTTAACGTTTCATCTAAACTGTCTAAATAACTACTAGATTTCTTTATGCCAAACTGGTTTATGCCATACGTAAATATCGCTTCAATATCCTTTTCAGCTTGTTTGCTTAGTACGTAACCCGTCATTAGACACTGCCATATTTTTGCAGTGTTCTATTTTTGATATCTTGCACGTTAAGGGCACTCAAACCACTCACTCTTGCTTCATCTACAATCACTTGTTTTTCACTTACGCTTAAGTAAACATTTTCTTCTATGCTTAAATCGTTTTTGTCGATAGTTTTTAAGAAAAACATCACCTGATCGTAAACAGCTTCACTCACATTTAGCGTTACTTGTCTCATTGCAATCTCCTTAAGTGACAACCTAGCTACATTTTAACGCCTAACCGCTCACGTTGGTAGCTACCATCTTGCACACGTTGGCACCATGTTGAGTTATCTAAATACCATTGGATCGTTTTGCGTAGGCCTGTTTCGAATGTTTCTTCAGGAACCCAACCCAGATCACTCTTTATTTTACTTGCATCGATGGCATAACGGCGGTCGTGGCCAGGGCGGTCTTCCACGTGAGTGATCAATTCCTTGTAAGATTTGATATCGCAGGACAAGTCAGCTCCTACAGGGCGAATATCATCGAGAATTTCACAGATGGTTTTAACTACGTCTATATTTTGCAGTTCGTTGTGACCACCAATATTGTAGGTTTCGCCGTTTTTGCCTTTTTCCAACACTAAACACAAAGCGCGAGCGTGGTCTTCAACGTATAACCAGTCACGAATTTGATCGCCAGGACCATAAATAGGCAGCTTTTTGCCATCCAATGCATTAAGAAGCACAAGTGGAATAAGTTTTTCAGGAAACTGATAAGGGCCGTAGTTGTTTGAGCAGTTGGTTATCACAACGGGTAAACCGTAGGTGCGGTGCCATGCTTTTACTAAGTGATCGCTACTAGCCTTGCTGGCTGAATAGGGGCTGCTAGGGGCATACGCAGTTTGTTCTGTAAACAGAGGCAAGCTACTAGCGTTTAGTTGTGAGTTGTGAGTTGTGAGTTTTTTGTCTTTTAATTCACCACTCAAACCTGAACACTCAACATTATCATTAGGGTGTGGCAAGTCGCCATATACTTCGTCGGTAGAAACGTGATGAAACCTAAAACTGGCTTTTTTACTACCATCTAGCGCGCTCCAATGCCTACGCGCTGCCTCTAGCAACGTATAAGTGCCAATAATATTAGTGTGCATAAACTCTGCAGGGCCATCAATGGAGCGATCTACATGGCTCTCTGCTGCCAAATGCATAATGGCATCAGGCTGATACTGTTTAAACACGCGCTCTACTTCCGCTGCATCACAAATATCTACTTGCTCAAAGCTGTAACGCTCGCTATTGCTTACTTCAAGCAGCGATTCTAAATTGCCAGCGTAAGTGAGCTTATCGAGGTTAATTACCTCGTGTTGAGTGTTGTTGATTAAATGGCGAATCACCGCTGAGCCGATAAAGCCTGCGCCGCCAGTTACTAAGATTTTCATATTTCTTCTATTCGTCATAATTCTTACAACTCTACCATTTTCTTAAATCGTGGCTGCTTTTCCTGTATTTCCACAAAAAGTGTCAGGAGATATCAGGCCTTACCATCATAGATACTTCATAAATTTAGCGTACATCCCACCAACCATCTTTTCTACCACCTTCTCGTTTTAGCAATCCATCATTCTGCAAATTGGCAAGGTGTTGTTTAATAGCATTTGCCGACACTCCAATTGCCTCAGCAAGCTCTTCTCTTGTCATTTTACGATCTTGTTTTAACATTTCTAAGACAATCTCTCTAGTCGTCTTTTGGGTAGTCTTTTGGGTAGTCTTTTGGGTAGCGCCCATAACCGTTTTATAAAACACCAACCGCATAAAGTTTTCGGTTATCTGAAAACTTTCACGGCCATAGACAGGCAAAATACGTCCCATGCCAGAGCCAAGATGCTCTACCAGTTCAACGTCTCTAAAAATACGCATAAGTTCACGGTTAATCGGCTTAGTAAATCCCGTAAAAAAGTCTTCGGTGTTTTTAATAGTGCTCAATCCGCCCGTTGAGGTGATTTCTATACGGTCGCTGTATATTTCAAAAACAGGTGGCACTTCCGTTGTCCAATCGTTATGCACAATGGCATTGATAACCGCTTCTCTTAATGCAACGGGATTCCAAAGCGGCGTTTCTTTGCGTTCTTTATAAGTAATTTCTGTCGCTATCGTATTTTCAACTTTCAGCTTATCCAAAACACGATGAGTAGCTTTGATTAAAGAGCAATAACCAAGTTCAACGTTTTCAATTAAGTCGATTTTGTCTTTTCCTCGGTATTTTGCCACTTTTATCGACGTACCATTGGTATCTGCGAGTAAATACGCCACATAATTATAGTGGCCTTCGTCGGTAAGCAGTTCTAAATGCGTGGCAAACTGTTCGCTCAGTGTTAGCCCTTTTTCTTGGTAATAAATTTTAAGTTGTTCAAAGCTTAGGTCTTGCCGATGCGATTTGATTTTACTCAGCGAGTTTCTTACACGCTTAGTAAACATGTCTTCTATCATACTAGTGGGTATCGGCTCGCTGCTACTACCTATACGAATAAAACAGCCTCGCTCAGACATGCCATGCTTTTTGATGTAATAGGGCTTTTCTCTACCGCTGGCAACAACAAGTCTTATTGTATTTCTGCCATCTTTTTGTTCGTGAATAATTTCAAACAGACCAAGGCAAGAAGGCGAAATATTGTGTTTTAGTCTATCTTTGATTTTTAGCTGAATTTCATCAGGGTTAGCCACGCCAACCACTTGGCCTGTTTTGTCAACGCCAATATAAATCACGCCACCTTGGTGAGCGTTCAAAAAAGCCACAACTTCTTTTTCCAAGTTGTCGGTAAGGCTTTGTTTATATTCTATACGGTCGTTTTCAACCATGTTGCTTCTTATCCATTGCTTAGAAAGACACTAAGTATCGCATTTAAGGCTTCATCTTGGTCGTAGGCTTCGCCTCTTTCAATTTGCGCAAGGCTTTCCTGAATATCCTGGATTACTTGTTCATCTTGCAAAAAATCATCCACAGCTACACTCTCAGGCATCGCCGCCAAACAAATCTCGCGTATATAACTTCTCTAGCGCGTCTTCTAACTCAACCGCTGGCCTATTCGCAACAATCACACTAGAAACTTGCTTAAACTCCGCCAAATCTTCAATAACACGCGAATGGAAGAAATGCGGTTCTTTTAATACCGGTTCATACACAACCACTTCCACGCCTTTCGCTTTTAAGCGTTTCATAATGCCTTGAATCGCCGAAGCGCGGAAGTTATCCGAGCCTTCTTTCATAACAAG
>CAZMQC010000096.1:0-6332 GCA_964568295.1 uncultured Spongiibacteraceae bacterium
CAATTTTCCGATGCTACACAGGTTGCCGCAGCGGGCGCATTACGCGCATACCACGACACTTTTTCGGTGATGTTAATTACCATGGTAGCTTATTGGCTGGTGGGTTTAGGCAGCGGTTACTATCTGGCATTTTATGCCGCAGTACCTATGGGCGCTCAAGGGTTTTGGCTAGGCTTAATTATTGGCTTAACCGCAGCCGCCGTAGGTCTAGCATGGCGACTGCGCTTTATCGTTAGAACCAGTGTTTGAAACTAGCTACGTTTGAGCTTGCCTTGCAAACGGCTTAAATCGACTTGTTTGTCCGCATGGTAAGACGAACGCACTAAAGGACCACTAGCAACAGAAATAAAGCCAAGTTCTTCAGCAATTTTGCCTAATTCATCGAACTCATCTGGTGGTACAAAGCGCTCTACTGGCAAGTGATCGCGGCTTGGCTGCAAATATTGACCGATGGTCAACATGTCTACATTGTGTTCGCGCAAGTCTTTCATCACCTCAATAATTTCTTCTTTGGTTTCGCCTAAACCCAGCATTAAACCGGATTTAGTTAATACTTCTGGGCGACGTTCTTTATAACGCTTCAACAGCTGCAACGACCAATTATAGTCCGCGCCTGGACGAATCTTTTTGTACAACGACGGTACCGATTCCATATTGTGATTAAACACGTCTGGCGGGCTTTGTTCTAGGATATCCAAGGCAATATCCATGCGACCACGAAAATCAGGCACTAATACTTCAATTTTCAAGGTATCACTGAGTTTGCGCATTTCATCGATGCAGTTAGCAAAATGTTGCGCACCGCCATCTTTTAAATCATCACGGTCAACCGAGGTCACCACTACATATTTCAAGCCCATTTCGGCAACCGCTTCGGCCAGTTCACGCGGTTCATTTTCATTCAGCGCATTAGGACGACCATGGGCCACGTCGCAAAACGGACAGCGACGGGTACAGATTTCGCCCATAATCATAAAGGTTGCTGTACCGCCACCGAAGCATTCACCAAGGTTGGGACATTGCGCTTCTTCACAAACCGAAGCCAACTTATGTTTACGCAACACTTTTTTAATGCGATCCACTTCAGGCGAAATCGGCATTCGCACACGAATCCAATCAGGCTTTTTCGGCAATTCTTTGCTATGTTCGATTTTGACGGGATTGCGACTGGTTTTGTCTGCGCCGCGCAGCTTTACGCCTTGAATAATTTGTTTAACTACGCGACGTTCGGGTTCAGATGAAGTGGTCATAACAAGCTCTTTTTACAACGAAAGGCGGATTGCTCCGCCCTATTCTTACAAGGCAAGGCGACGAATATCACTTAATAAGCTATTCAACATCACCATAAATTTACCTGCATCCGCGCCATTCACCATACAGTGATCATAGCTTAGCGAGATAGGTAGCATTTTTCTTGGCTTAAACTTCTCGCCATTCCAAACCGGTTTAATATCCATACGTGAAACACCCAAAATCGCTGATTCTGGCGTATTTACAATTGGAGTAAAACCAGTGCCGCCCATTGCGCCTAAGCTTGAAACGGTAAAGCTTCCGCCCTGCATTTCTTTGGGTTGCAGTTTGCGCTCTTTGGCTTTTTGCGCCAATTCAGCAGTTTCAGCCGCCAACTCGAAAATAGACTTTTTATCCACATCGCGCACCACTGGCACCATCAAGCCCGCTGGCGTATCAACCGCAATACCGATATGCACATAGTTTTTATAAACAATGCTTTCGCCATCGCTATGCAACGAAGCGTTGACTTTAGGGTTGGCTTTTAGCGCAATCGCGCAAGCTTTTAAAATAAACGGCAACGGCGTTACTTTAACGCCTGCTTTTTCCGCCTCTGCTTTCAGCGTTGCGCGGAAATCTTCTAGTTCGGTAATATCAATTTCATCAAACGCAGTCACATGCGGCACATTCAACCAGCTACGTTGCATATTGGTCGCAGTAATCTTGTGCAACTTGCTCATTTTCTCAATGGTAATATCGCCAAATTGAGCAAAATCAATCGCAGGAACCGCTGGAATACCCAAACCTGAACTGGGCGCTGTCAAGCCTGCATCGGATGCTTTTTTCTGAGCTAGCGCATCTTTTAAATAAGCTTTAACGTCTTCTTTTTGGATGCGACCTTTAGGACCAGAACCCTCAACTAACGCCAAATCCAAGCCCACTTCACGCGCCATTTTGCGCACTGCAGGACCTGCATAAACATCGCCACTTGGGCGGCTAGCAGTCATGTTGGTAATCGTATGATGCTCATCAACAATCGGCTGCTTAGGCGGCTCAGCAATTAGCGGAACAACAGGTTTACTTGCTTCAACCACTGGCGCTTGTTCAACTGCTTTTTCTTGAGCAGGTGCGGCTGCTTGCGTTTCCATGGTCAAAATCAGCGCACCGCTTTTAACTTGCGTGCCTTCTTTCAACGCTACCGATAGTACTTTACCGCTAAACGGCGATGGAATTTCCATTGAGGCTTTATCGGTTTCTAATACCACTAAGGAATCACCTTCTTCAACGGTATCACCTGCTTTAACGCAGACTTCGATGACTTCAACGGGGTTATCGGTGCCCACATCTGGAATAGCAACGTCTTGAGTTGATGACTTTTGCGCTGTTGCTTGCGGAACTGGCTTTGCTTCTTCAACAACGGCTTTTTCGGCTTGCTCTACAACAACAGTTTTCGCAGCCGCTTCACCCGCCACTTCCAATTCAATCAATATCGCATCTTGTTGCAGGTTATCGCCTTCCTTAACTTTTACAGCAACTACTTTTCCTGCAAACGGACTCGGAATTTCCATTGATGCTTTATCGGATTCGACCACAACTAAAGTGTCGTCTTTATCAATTTGCTCACCGACGGCAACATTAACTTCAACCACCTCAACTGCTTCAGCGCCGCCAAGGTCAGGTACTTTAATTACTTCTATGCTCATACTTTACCTTCACTTATCGGGCTAATTAAACAGTTACAGGATCAGCTTTATCAGCGTCAATACCGTATTTCTTCATAGCTTCTTTTACTTTTGCCACGGGCACTTTGCCTTCATCAGCCAAGGATTTTAAAGCCGCGCAAGTAATAAAGTATCGATCCACCTCAAAGAAGTAACGTAATTTTTTACGCACATCGCTGCGACCAAAACCGTCTGTACCTAGTGCGGTAAAGCGCTGTGGAATATATTCGCGCAACTGGTCATTAAATAACTGAATATAGTCACTCACCGCAATCACAGGACCTTGTCTATCGCTGAGTAACTGCGTGACATACGGTACTTTTTCTTGCTCGCCAGGATGCATACGATTCCAGCGCGAGCAGCTTTGACCATCACGACGCAATTCGTTCGCACTGGTTACGCTCCAAATATCAGCGTCCACGCCCCAGTCTTTCTGCAATAAATCTGCCGCAGCAATCGCTTCACGCAAGATAGTACCACTACCCATTAATTGCACTTTCAACTTGGCTTTTTTGCTGCCTTCGCGTAGTAAATACATGCCTTTGATAATGCCGTCTTCAACACCTTCTGGCATATCAGGGTGCGCATAGTTTTCGTTCATCATGGTGATGTAGAAGAACACATCTTCTCTATCCACGTACATACGTTGCAAGCCGTGCTGAATAATCACCGCCAATTCATACGAATAAGTTGGATCGTAAGAAATACAGTTAGGGATTAGGTTAGCCAAAATCAAGCTATGACCGTCGTTATGTTGTAGCCCTTCACCTTTCAGAGTTGTACGGCCTGCTGTACCACCGATCAAGAAGCCGCGCGCATGTTGGTCGCCCGCCGCCCACAGCAAGTCCATCGTGCGCTGGAAGCCAAACATCGAGTAAAACGCATAGAATGGCACCATAGTGACGCCATGATTACTATATGAAGTTGCTTGCGCAATCCACGCACAAGTCGCGCCTGATTCGGTAATCCCCTCCTCCATAATTTGCCCTGTTTCGCTTTCGGTATAGGACATAATTTGTTCGGAGTCATAAGGGGTATAACGCTGACCTTTAGACGAATAAATACCTACTTGGCGGAACATACCTTCCATACCAAAGGTGCGCGCTTCGTCAGGCACAATCGGCACAATACGTTTACCAATTTTCTTATCTTTTACCAAAGTCGATAAAATACGCACAAACGCCATAGTGGTTGAAATTTCACGCTCGCCTGTGCCTTTAAGCTGCGATTTAAAAGCTTCTAAACCAGGTACATCTAAGGCTTCAACATCGTGACGACGTTGCGGCAAGAAACCACCCAACGCTTTACGACGACGCAACATATATTGCACTTCAGGGCTGTCAGGCGCTGGGCGATAATATTTAACGTTAACCGCCTCTTCGTCTGACAATGGAATATGGAAGCGATCGCGGAACTGTTTTAGGCTGTCTTCTTTGAGCTGTTTTAACGAGTGGGTCTCGTTGTCGGCCTCACCTGCAGCGCCGGTACCATAACCTTTCACGGTATGCGCCAAAATAACGGTAGGCTGGTCTTTATGTGCAACCGCCGCCGCATACGCCGCATAAATCTTGCTTGGATCGTGACCACCACGGTTTAAGTACATGATCTCATCGTCGGTTAAGTCTTTAACCAACTCTAGTAATTCTGGGTATTTACCAAAGAAATGTTGACGGGTATAAGCGCCGCCCAATTTCACATAGTTTTGTAAGTCACCATCACACACTTCGTCCATGCGTTTTTTCAATAAGCCCGTGGTATCTTTTTCGAGCAATGGATCCCAGTGTCGCCCCCATACCACTTTAATAACGTTCCAACCCGCGCCACGGAAAACACCTTCAAGCTCTTGAATAATTTTACCGTTTCCGCGCACCAAACCGTCTAAACGCTGCAAGTTACAGTTCAAAACAAAGATCAAGTTGTTTAAATGCTCGCGTCCCGCAAGTGCAATTGCGCCAAGTGTTTCTGGTTCGTCCGTTTCACCATCGCCCAAAAATGCCCACACTTTACGGTCGCTATTATCTTTGAAGCCACGGTTGTGTTGATATTTCATTACGTGCGCTTGGTAAATCGCTTGAATAGGTCCTAAGCCCATAGAAACGGTCGGGAACTGCCAATAATCCGGCATAATCCAAGGGTGCGGATAAGAGGTTAAGCTATCGCCGTCAACGTCATGACGAAAACGATCTAATTGCTCTTCAGTAAAACGCCCTTCCAAATACGAACGCGCATAAATACCAGGGGAAATATGACCTTGGAAATAAATTAAATCGCCGCCGCTTGGATCATCGGGGCCACGGAAGAAATAGTTAAAGCCAACATCATATAAAGTGGCGCTCGAAGAGAAACTGGAAATATGCCCGCCTAGACCACTAGAGCGCTGGTTGGCGCGTTGCACTAACGCCATGGCATTCCAACGAATTAATGAACGAATACGGCGCTCCATCTCAATATCGCCGGGCATACGTTTTTCTGCTTCAGGGGGAATGGTATTGCAAAAGGGAGTGGTTACCGCGTTCGCTAGCGGTGTGCCTTTTTCGGCGGCGTGTTCGGTTAAAGCCTGTAGTAAATAATGCGCTCTATCGCGTCCTGCATAACGTAGCACCGAGTCCAGTGCATCTAACCATTCTTGCGTCTCTAAAGGATCTTTATCACCTGTATGCATAGCATTCTCCGAATATGTGTCGTCTTACTTTTTGCGCCACAATTTATTATTAAAAATTCTTGGGTAAAAGAATGTAAATTTTTTACACAAAGCCTATCACTTTTCCAGTTCTAACGCTAGCCTCAGACACCGAGCAAAGCGGTCAAATTTGTTAACGACCGCAAACCCCTTATGCATCATAGGGCTTATATTCCCCCGCTCTTAAACTACAAAATATGTAGTATTTTTACCTCCAATTACTGATACAGAAACAGCATAGGTTGTTTATTGGCAGAATCGCTTTCAATCGCTTCAAATTCAGGCAATAACGGCGCTTTTGTGATGATGATGAACTGCTTGCTTTGTGCTGCCATTTGCACAAATTGCTGCCACGCATTTAAGTCAAGCTGCTGCAGCGCTTCAACCAATGCTTGCTTGCGATCAAAACTCGTCAACCCCAAAGCAAGCTCATACCAATAACGCGATGCCTCTTCTTGCAAGTTATTGTCTTTCTCTTGTAATTGCTGGATTAACGTCGCTTTGTGCATGGCAAACGCCTGCTCTGGTAATTCGAGCAGCGCTGCTTGTTGTATCTCACGCCATTGCAGTACTTCTTGGTGCAAAGTCTCAACGCTGGCAACTGGCGATTGAATAGTGAACAACAGCCCCGGCACGGTTAGCTGCGGACTGTATTGCGCAAACACCACATAGCCAAACTGTTTTTCGGTACGCATTTCATG
>CAZMQC010000097.1:0-6259 GCA_964568295.1 uncultured Spongiibacteraceae bacterium
AACAAACTCATCGTTGGTGAAATTGAAAACGTCTGGCTGCCTGAGCTTAACCTAATTTTACAAAGCAGAATTGATACTGGCGCAACAACTGCTTCTTTAGATGCTCGTGAAATCCAATCATTTGAGCGCGATGGCGAACAATGGGTGCGTTTCAACATGATTAATCCAGAAACCAAACAAACCGTGCGATTTGAACGCAAGCAAGTTCGCAAAGTAAAAGTTAACCAGTCGAACACGCCCACCCCCGAAGCTCGATTTGTTATAGAGCTGCAAGTCGTACTTGGTGGGGTTTCGCAACTCGCTGAATTTACTCTATCCGACCGTAGCCATTTAGGCTATCAAGTGTTGATTGGTCGCAACGTATTACGAGACGTGATGATTGTAGATATTAGCCAATCGCATATTGCCCCACTACCTAATGATATAAGACCTTAATAATGTCACGCACACTGTTTTACTTTATCGTTGCATCATTGGTTATCGCTGGCTGTGTCACCGCATATTCTCGACATCTTAATACCAATCTACCTTTCAGCCCCGGCGAACAAAAAGACGTTTGGTTAGTAGAAGCACGTATTGACTACATGGCGCAAGGCACCAGCAAAGTTAACTTCACCCTGCCCGAAGACAATGCCTATTTCCGCTTATTTAGTGAGCATTCTACCTCACAAGGTTTTGGTTTCTCGATTATTGAACAAAATCATCGTCGTCGTGCTGAATGGACTAAAAGAGACGCCAGAGGTCTGCAAACCCTTTATTACAAAGCGCAATTTGTTGCTGAGCGTAACAGCCAAGCACGCCAACAAAATGAGGAGAACGCTAAGCCAATCCGCATTTTCCTAGAAGAGCCGATTGCCACCGCTGCCAAGCAATTACTTGCCCCCGCGCTCGAAAAGTCTAGCGATGCCATTAGCTTAACGCGCGAACTGATTAAGCTCATCAACCAAGCAGGGCTTGAACAAAATGCCGCTTTATTGTTGGAATACCAGCCGCAAAAAGTATTGCTATTAGAAACTTTGCTCAACTATGCCAACGTGCCTGCGCACACAGTTTATGGTTTAAATCTGGAAGATGCGCGTCGCCGACAAAATCTCACTGCCTATTTAGAGGTTTTTCATAATAATAAATGGCATATTTTCAACCCACATACTGGGCATCATGGCACGCCTGACAATCTATTACTTTGGCATCATGGCCAAGATGGCTTGCTCGATATTATGGGCGGCTACAATTCCAATGTTAGCTTTTCGATGATTCAGCAAACGGTACCAGCCCTACAACTCGCGCAAACCGAGACCAGCGATAGCTTGTTTAATCTCATCAGCATTCATCGCCTACCAATTGAACAGCAAAGTATGTTTAAACTGCTGTTTTTGCTGCCTTTGGGCGCGTTAGTGGTGGTCTTTATGCGCTTAATTGTTGGCATTAAAACCGCAGGGACGTTTATGCCGATATTATTAGCCTTGGCATTTCTCTATACCAAGCTATTGCCAGGGCTTATCAGCTTTACCTTGATTGTTGTTTTAGGTCTATTGATGCGCGGCTGGCTGGCCAAGCTAAATTTATTAATGGTCGCGCGTATCGCGTCCTTGATTGTTTTGGTGGTATTTATTATCTCCGTCATGAGCTTCGTTAGTTATAAACTGGGCATCGAAAACACTGTTACAGCAACATTCTTTCCCATGGTTATTATTGCTTGGACGATTGAGCGCATGTCTATACTTTGGGAGGAAGAAGGCGCAAGCGAAGTGTTAAAACAAGGTTTTGGCAGCTTGTTGGTGGCTATTTTGGCTTATGCGCTGATGACAGAAACAACCCTAAGTCATCTAACTTTTAACTTCCCTGAGCTCAATCTTGTGGTTTTGGCGCTTATTCTGTTAATTGGACAATATACAGGCTATCGCCTCTCGGAATTACGTCGTTTCCGCGATATTGCCAAGGTTATCCGTCATGTTGATGATTAGCCCTTGGCAACTTTCCAAGCGCGGCATCTTAGGCATTAACTGCCGCAACCGAGACTTTATTAATCGTTATAACCCAAGGCATTTATTTCCCTTGGTTGATAACAAGCTAAAAACCAAATTATTGGCTGAACAGTACCAGATCAACACGCCCAAACTACTGCACGTGGTGCGTAATCAATACGAAATTAATCAAATTGATAAACAACTCGCAAGCATGGGGCGCTTTGCTATTAAGCCCGCCAAAGGCTCTGGCGGCAAAGGCATTTGGGTGATTATCGGTAAAAATGGCGATAACTATATTAAATCGTCTGGCGCAGAAGTCAGCCGCCAAGACTTACATCGCCACATGAGTAACACACTGGCAGGCGTTTATTCTTTGGCGGGAACGCCCGACACCATTTTGATTGAAGACTTGATCGAGTGCCACGAAAGCTTAAGAGAGTATTCGGTTGAAGGCGTACCCGATATTCGCGTGATTATCTTTAAAGGTTATCCTGTGATGGCGATGTTGCGGCTTGCCACCAAAGCCTCCGACGGCAAAGCCAACCTACACCAAGGCGCAGTAGGCGTTGGCTTAGATATTTCCAGCGGCGCGTGTTTAAACGCCGTGCAATTTTCTCAGACCATCGAAAAACACCCCGACAACGGCAAGCTATTAAAGCAAATTAAAGTACTTGATTGGACTGAACTACTGCATTTTGCCTCGCGCTGTTACGAGATAACGGGGTTAGGCTATTTAGGCGTTGATATGGTGCTCGACCAACACAAAGGCCCGCAACTACTGGAACTCAACGCCCGCCCAGGGCTTGCTATTCAGGTTGCCAATGGCATTGGTTTATTGCCGCGCCTACGCCATATTGAAAGCGTAAAGGCACGCCACCAAACCGCAGAGCAACGCGTTGCCTACGCGCAACAGGCGTTTAGTCTTATCAAATAAGCAAGGTCTGTTCAAACGCCTGCGTACCAAACTCCTCTTCCAATTCCGCTAAATGTTGACTCACAAAACGACAAAACACCTGCGCTGTCGGCGGCATGGGGCGCTGACGACTATGTACAATCGACCAACTGCGACGCAACGGCAAACCCGTGATTTGCGGGCTAACAAACAAACCTTGTTGTAACTCTTTGCGCACGCAAACCCAAGGCAAAATCGCAACGCCCATATTTTCCTCTAGCCCCGCCTTGATGGCTTCTAAGCTGCCCAATTCCAACAACTGCCTCGGTGTCACGCGCACGTGGGTATAATATTCATCAACAATAAAACGCGTACCTGAGCCTGTTTCTCGCACCAACAACGGCTCATGCAAAAATTGCTCAGGCGATAGGCTAGTGCATTGCGCAAGTTGATGTTGCTTGGGTAAAACTGCAATGAGTTGATTAGCGAGAAATGGAATAAAGCCTAATTCGCGCTTCGGCGTTACCATGCTTAATATCGCCAAATCAAAATGTTGCTCTTCTAACGACTGCATCGCACGATCGCGATTCACCACTTGCAACTTGATGGCAATATCAGGGTGTGCCTTAGAAAAACGCGCCAAAATCCAAGGCATCACATATTGCGCGCTGCTCACCGTACTAATCCTTAGTTCGCCCCGCAAATTACCGCTTAAATCGGATAACTGCATTTCCAGATGATTGATTTCATCAAAAACACGCTCAATGGCGGATGCCAAAAACTCACCCGCAGGGGTTACATGCAAGGTTTTGCCGCTGTATTCAAATAAGCTATCGCCTAACGCCTGCTCTAGCTGTTTAATTTGCGCACTCACCGCAGGTTGCGTTAGCCCTATCGTTTCCGCCGTGCGGCTATAGCTACGCAGCCGATAAACCGCTTGAAACACCTGCAACTGCCTAAAGGTTAAGCGGTTAAGCAAGCGTGAGGAATGAATATGTTTGTGTGGCTGCATGATAAAACCGCGTAATAAAATCAGGTGTTAGCGTAATACAGCAATCATATATAAGCAATTACTTATACATAATCAAAAAAATATCAATTTTAAATTGTATTATCTGCATGATAGATTTTGCCCAATCAAAATGACGGGAGCCGTTGACCGTGTTTAAAAAAGTTCTGATAGCCAATCGTGGCGAAATTGCCGTTCGTATTGAACGCGCTTGTGCCGAAATGGGGATTCGTTCGGTGGCGGTATTTACCGAACCTGACCGTTTCGCTTTGCATGTTAAACGTGCCGACGAAGCCTATTGTTTACATGGCGATCCATTATCGGGTTATTTAGACCCGCAGCGCTTGGTCAACCTTGCGGTTGAAACGGGTTGTGATGCTATTCACCCTGGCTATGGCTTTTTATCTGAAAATGCTGAATTTGCGCGAATTTGCGAGCAAAGCGGTATTACCTTTATCGGTCCATCGGCAGAGGTTATCCACCGCATGGGCGATAAAACCGAAGCGCGGCGCAGCATGATCGCCGCAGGCGTTCCCGTTACACCCGGTACAGAAAACCTTGCCAACTTAGAACATGCGATTGAAGAAGCCACCCGTATTGGCTACCCAATTATGCTGAAAGCCACTTCTGGCGGCGGCGGACGCGGTATCCGTCGTTGTGATAGTGAAGAAGAGCTGCGCCAACAGTACCCACGGGTTATTTCTGAGGCAACTAAAGCTTTTGGCAGCGCTGATGTTTTCTTGGAAAAATGTATTGTTGACCCACTACATATCGAAGCGCAAATTTTGGCTGATAGCCATGGCAACGTGATTCATTTATACGAACGCGATTGCTCCATTCAGCGCCGTAATCAAAAGCTGATCGAAATTGCGCCAAGCCCGCAATTAACCCCTGAACAACGCGAGCATATCGGCGAGTTAGCAGTACGCGCCGCCGAGGCCGTAGGTTATGTTAACGCAGGAACCGTTGAGTTTTTGGTTGTTGGTCACGATATTTATTTTATGGAAATGAATACTCGTGTGCAGGTTGAGCATACTATTACCGAAGAAATCACAGGTGTGGACATTGTGCGCGAGCAATTACGTATTGCCGCTGGCTTAAAATTGTCTTACCGCCAAGAAGATATTTCTTATCGCGGCTTTGCTATGCAATTTCGTATCAATGCCGAAGACCCCAAAAACGGCTTTTTGCCGAGCTTTGGCAAAGTAACTCGCTACTATGCGCCGGGCGGTCCAGGGGTGCGCGTGGACACCGCAATTTATACGGGTTATTCCATTCCACCGCACTTTGACTCGATGTGCTTAAAATTAGTGGTTTGGGCATTAACCTGGGAAGAAGTGTTAGCGCGTAGCATTCGCGCCATCAACGATATGCGCTTACAAGGCGTGCGCACCACGGCCTTGTATTATCAAGAAATTCTGCAAAATCCTGATTTTCGCAGTGGCAAATTTAATACCAGTTTTGTCAACGAACATCCTGAGCTATTAAATTATTCCATTAAACAACATCCAAGAGAATTAGCGGTGGCAATTGCTGCTGCTCTCGCTGCTCACGCAGCATTGTAAAAAGAGGTTTACTCATGAGCAAAGTTCACTTAACTGACGTTATTCTGCGTGATGCCCACCAATCCCTTATCGCAACGCGTATGCGCACCGAGGATATGTTGCCAATATGCGACAAACTCGATCGCGTCGGTTACTGGTCGCTGGAAGTTTGGGGCGGCGCAACCTTTGATGCTTGCGTGCGTTTCTTAAAAGAAGACCCTTGGCAACGTTTGCAACAACTACGCAAGGCGCTACCTAACACGCGTTTGCAAATGTTATTACGCGGACAAAACTTAATTGGCTACCGTCATTATGCTGACGATGTTGTTGAAGCATTCGTCGAACGCGCAGCAGCCAATGGCGTGGATGTATTTCGTGTATTCGATGCGTTGAATGATTTGCGCAATCTTGAAACTGCAATTAAAGCAGTCAAAAAAGCGGAAAAGCACGCGCAAGGTACGATTTGCTACACCACCAGCCCAGTGCACACCTTGGATTTGTATATCCAACAAGCCAAAGACTTGCAGGCTATGGGCTGTGACTCTATCGCCATCAAAGATATGGCGGGCTTGCTCACCCCGTATGCAACATTTGATTTAGTCCAAGCGTTAAAAAATGCGGTGAATTTACCGCTGTTTTTGCATTCGCACAGCACGTCGGGACTGGCGCCTTTATGCCAATTAAAAGCCATTGAGGCAGGTTGCGACCATTTGGATACTGCTATTTCTGCCTTTGCGGGCGGCACTAGCCACCCTGCGACCGAATCTTTAGTGGCGGCGCTGAAAGGTACAGCTTGGGACACGGGTTTAGATTTAGAGTTACTGCAAGAAATTGCCGACCACTTCCA
>CAZMQC010000098.1:0-6244 GCA_964568295.1 uncultured Spongiibacteraceae bacterium
TGGCAAGAAATCACGTGTAGTTGAACCAGTGTACAACTGACGTGGACGACCAATTTTATATTCGCCGCTAATCATTTCATTCCAGTGAGAAATCCAGCCTACAGTACGTCCGATGGCGAAAATACAAGTAAACATAGAGGTTGGGATACCTAATGCTTTCAAGATAATGCCTGAATAGAAGTCAACGTTTGGATATAGTTTTTTCTCAATGAAGTAAGGATCGGAAAGTGCGATTTCTTCTAAGCGTTTAGCAATTTTTAAAAGCGGATCGTTTTCGATGCCTAATTCAGCTAGCACTTCATCAGCGGTTTCTTTCATCACTTTAGCGCGTGGGTCGAAGTTTTTGTAAACGCGGTGACCAAAGCCCATTAAGCGGAAAGGATCGTTTTTGTCTTTGGCGCGCGCAACAAATTCTTCGATGCGTGATTCGTCGCCAATTTCTTCTAACATTTTTAATACCGCTTCGTTGGCGCCGCCGTGCGATGGTCCCCATAATGCTGCGATACCTGATGCAATACAAGCGAAAGGGTTAGCGCCTGTTGAGCCAGTTAAGCGCACGGTTGATGTTGAGGCGTTTTGCTCGTGGTCTGCGTGCAAGGTAAAGATTTTATCCATCGCACGTGCTAGAACAGGGTTAACGTTAGAAGGTGCGCAAGGTGTGTCAAACATCATGTGCAAGAAATTGCTGGCGTAATCCAACGAGTTGTCTGGATACATGAATGGTTGACCAATTGAGTGTTTGTAGCACATTGCCGCAATCGTTGGCATTTTAGCAATCAGGCGGTAGGCAGCAATTTCGCGATGTCTTTCATCGTTTATATCTAATGAATCATGATAGAACGCAGATAAGGCACCAACGACGCCACACATAATTGCCATTGGGTGCGCATCGCGACGAAAACCTTTGAAGAAGCTATTGATTTGGTCGTGCACCATGGTGTGGTTACGAATGGTGTCATCAAACTTTTGTTTTTGCGCAGCAGTAGGTAATTCACCGAATAGCAATAAGTAACAGGTTTCTAAATAATCGGCTTTATCGGCAAGTTGGTCAATTGGGTAGCCACGGTGCAATAAAACACCTTTGTCACCGTCAATATAGGTGATTTTTGACTCACACGCTGCAGTTGAAACAAATCCTGGGTCGTAAGTGAAAACGCCATTGGCTGTTAGGGCGCGTACATCAATCACATCTGGACCAATAGAACCTTGATAAATAGGCAGCTCAATTGGATTTTTGCCAGGAATGGATAGGGTTGCTTTAGTATCGGACATTACAGACTCCCGCAATTATAATCTCAATATGTTGTTATTAATAAGTGGTTGTTCATCGCCTGTTATAACACGCAGAGAAGTCAGAATATTTAACAAGGTATGATTGTTTGCTAATCAGTGATTAAGCGTCAAAATCCTGAGTTCCTTAAAATACCGACCGAAAAGTTAGACGGGTATTTCAGTCAGTTCGGCTTGTAAAAATATGCCTAAAGACAATCAAAAAGTCATGTATTACCACAGGTCGTAACCTGAAACACTATAGAGAGAATTGTTAAATTGTCAATTCAAAAGCAGTTAAAAATAACGCATTAATAATGATTTTTCAGTGACCTAATCATAGCTTTTGAGGGGTAAATGAGAATGAGACACTTTCAGTAGGTAAAATATCCCTAATTATTTCCATAAACCAGAGTAAATAAGCTGCTTTGTTGAATTTACTGAAAAACAGTCTTAAAATACGCGGCTGTTCCAACAGGGTTGCGTTATTTTGATGCAGTCCATTCCTAGCCCGCAAGGCCTAACCAACTAGAAGAGCACAGTAGTGAAAGATAATAGACCTGTTAATCTCGATATCCATACTATTTGGATGCCGATACCGGCAATTACTTCTATCCTGCATCGTATTTCTGGCGTTGCCATATTTTTTGGTACTGCCATTTTACTATTTTTGCTGGATTGCAGTTTACGTTCACCAGAGAGTTTTGCAAACGTTCAACAATTGCTTGCAAATCCGATGTTAAAGGCCGTTGTCTGGTTGGTGATGTGTGGTTTTATTTACCACGCGTGCGCAGGCTTTAGACACGTACTAATGGATTTAGGTTTGTGTATGGAATTGAAATCAGGGCGTTTAAGCGCAATGGTTGCAATTGCATCAGCAGTTATTTTGATGATTTTAGCGGGAGTTTGGATATGGTAATGCCAGCTACTAACCTTGGTCGCTCAGGTTCGTTCGATTTCTTATTTCAACGCTTTTCAGCCGTTATCATTCTTGCTTATTTGGCAGTGATTGTTGGTTTTATGTTGTGTAATCCTGGCTTTGATTATGCTGCATGGAAAGGCTTTTTTGCGCAAACATGGGTGCGTATTTTCTCTACGCTAACCTTGTTAAGCATTGTGATTCATGCTTATGCAGGCTTGTGGACAGTGGTTACTGACTACATGACAACACGCATGATGGGCGCTAAAGCAACGGCGATTCGTTTGTTTTGCCAAGCGTCTTATTCATTGATTCTTTTTGTTTACCTCGTTTGGGGTTTAGTGATTGTGTGGGGTTAATCAGTCATGAGTATTCGTACAATTTCATTTGATGCCGTAATTGTAGGCGGCGGCGGCGCTGGTATGCGTGCTGCGTTGCAATTAGCACAATCAGGTTTTAAAACAGCGGTTGTAACTAAAGTTTTTCCAACTCGTTCTCACACCGTATCGGCGCAAGGCGGTATTACCTGTGCGATTGCAAGCGCGGATCCAAACGATGATTGGCGCTGGCATATGTATGATACCGTAAAAGGTTCTGACTATATCGGCGACCAAGACGCGATTGAATATATGTGTCAAGTGGGCCCTGAAGCGGTGTTTGAATTAGAGCACATGGGCTTGCCTTTCTCACGTACCGAACAAGGTCGTATTTATCAGCGTCCATTCGGTGGTCAATCTAAAGGTCCAGATAATCCAAACGTGCAAGCGGCGCGTACTTGTGCTGCGGCTGACCGTACGGGTCATGCTTTGTTGCATACCTTGTATCAAAACAACGTTCGCAGTAACACTACCTTCTTAAACGAGTGGTTTGCCGTTGATTTGGTGAAGAATCAAGACGACGTAGTCACTGGTGTTATTGCGATTAATATCGAAACTGGCGAAACGGTTTATATCAAATGTAAAGCATTGGTATTGGCAACCGGTGGTGCGGGTCGTATATACGCATCAACCACCAACGCACATATCAATACCGGTGACGGTGTGGGCATGGCGTTGCGTGCTGGTTTTGCTGTACAAGATATCGAAATGTGGCAGTTCCACCCAACCGGTATTTATGGTGCGGGTGTATTGGTTACTGAAGGTTGCCGTGGTGAAGGCGGTTACTTGGTGAACAAAGACGGCGAGCGTTTCATGGAGCGCTATGCGCCTAACGCTAAAGACCTGGCATCTCGTGACGTGGTAGCACGTGCGATGGTGATGGAAATCCTTGAAGGTCGCGGTTGCGGTCCAGACGGTGATCACGTTTATTTAAAACTCGATCATTTAGGTGAAGAAGTTTTACATAGCCGTTTGCCTGGTATTTGTGAACTGTCGATTACTTTTGCCCATGCTGATCCTGTTTATAAACCAGTTCCTGTTGTACCAACCTGTCATTACATGATGGGCGGCATTCCAACCAATATTGATGGTCAAGCGATTACTGTCGATGCGCAAGGCAATGATAAAATTATCCAAGGCTTATACGCTTGTGGTGAAGTGTCGAGCGTATCAGTACATGGTGGTAACCGTTTGGGCGGTAACTCATTGCTTGATTTGGTGGTATTTGGTCGTTCAGCAGGCTTGCATATTGAAAAGTCATTGCGTGAAGGTGTTGAACACCGTGAAGCAAGTGATGAAGACATCCAACGTGCAATGCAACGTTTGAATAAAATTAACAACTCGAAAGGCGGCGAATCAACTGCAGCGTTACGTAAAGAATTGCAAAATATCATGCAATTACACTTTGGTGTATTCCGTCGCGGCGATTTGATGAAAGAAGGTATTCAAAAGCTAGCGAATTTACGTGAGCGCATTGAAAACGTTTACCTTTCAGATAAGAGTGATGCTTACAATACTGCACGTATTGAAGCGCTTGAGTTGCAAAACTTGTTTGAAGTAGCTGAGGCAACTGCGATTGCAGCAGAAGAGCGTAAAGAAAGCCGTGGTGCGCACGCACGTGACGACTTCCAAGAGCGCGATGATGAAAACTGGTTGTGCCACTCTATTTATTTCCCAGGGGAAAAACGTGTCAGTAAACGTGCTGTGAATATGCAGCCTAAAACTGTGCCACCTTTCGAACCTAAAAAACGTACCTACTAAGGCGGAGACGATATTATTATGTTGACTGTAAGTATTTATCGTTACAACCCTGAGACGGATAAAGAACCATTCATGAAAGACTACCAATTAGACCTTGGTGGTAAAGATGTAATGGTGTTAAACGTCTTGGAAATGTTGAAAGAACAAGATCCAAGCTTGGCGTTCCGTCGTTCATGCCGTGAAGGTGTGTGTGGTTCGGACGGCATGAATATCAATGGCAAAAATGGTTTGGCTTGTATTACGCCAGTTTCTGAAGCGTTACGCGGCAAGAAAAAGCTAATCATTCGCCCATTGCCAGGAATGCCGGTTATTCGTGATTTGGTTGTTGATTTAACTCAGTTCTACAAGCAGTACGAGAAAATCAAACCATTCTTAATCAACGATACGCCAGCGCCTGCGATTGAGCGCCTACAATCACCTGAGGATCGCGCTAAGTTAGACGGTCTTTATGAGTGTATTTTGTGTGCGTGCTGTTCAACAGCTTGCCCGTCGTTCTGGTGGAATCCTGATCGCTTTATCGGTCCAAGCGGATTGTTGCAAGCTTATCGTTTCTTGATTGATAGTCGCGATACTGCAACAGAGCAACGTTTAGACGATTTGGACGATCCATTTAGTGTATTCCGTTGCCATGGTATTCAAAACTGTGTGGCAGTTTGCCCTAAAGGTTTGAACCCATCGAAAGCGATTGGTAATATCAAATCGATGTTGATTGCGCGTAACTCATAATTTGAGTGTGCGGAAAAAAGGGTGGCTTCAGTCACCTTTTTTTGTGCCAAAATATTCTTGAGTTGTGAGTTGTGAGTTGTGAGTTGTGGGGGATGGGGATTTTAGAGATGGTGGCTGGGCGAGGAGAGAGCTCGCCCAACTTTTAACTGCGATTATGCTGCAAAGTTTTTGCTAGCAAATTCCCAGTTCACCAAGCTAAAGAAAGCATTGATGTAGTTAGGACGTGCGTTACGGTAATCAATGTAGTACGCATGTTCCCAAACGTCGATGGTTAACAAGGCAGTTACTGAGCTGTCGGTCAAAGGTGTTGCTGCGTTAGAGGTGTTAACGATATCTAGGGTGCCGTCAGCTTTTTTCACCAACCAAGTCCAACCTGAGCCAAAGTTACCAGCTGCTGATGCGCTGAATTTGTCTTTGAATGCTTCAAATGAGCCGAAAGCTGCATCAATTGCTTTAGCTAAATCACCTGTTGGAGCGCCGCCACCATTCGGGCTTAAGCTGTGCCAGTAGAATGTGTGATTCCAAACTTGTGCTGCGTTGTTAAATACGCCCGCGCTTGAGTTTTTAATAATGTCTTCTAACGATTTGTTTTCTAAATCGGTGCCAGCAATCAACTTGTTTAAGTTAGTTACGTAAGCTTGATGGTGCTTGCCGTAGTGGAATTCCAAAGTTTCTTTTGAAATATGAGGAGCCAATGCATCTTGTGCATAAGGAAGAGCTGGTAATTCAATAGCCATTTCGGTTTCCTTGTTTATATTTGATGAATAAAAATGAATTGTCTTTACTGCAAAACAGTACAGTCAAGATGCACAGTATAGGACGATTAACGGCAAAGAAAAAGTGTTTGCCGGCTATTATCCCTTTGCATGGTTTTGCTAACCATTTCTTTAAAATAAAATTGCTATGATCTTGCTCAATAATGCGGCGCTAGTCTGACAAATTTAAACGAATGCGGGTATAATGCGCGCACCCATATTTGTTGGAGCGGTATATGCGGGAACGCGATAACCCTATAGATATTAACGATTTGCCGAGTATGCAGGCAGAGCAAAGAACTCAGGCTGCTAGTAAGGCTGAAAAACCACTGAAAGACAGTAAGAAAAGCAGTGGTCATGGTATATTTTGGGTGCTTTTTGTGGCTGTTCTTTCCGTGTCAGGTGTGTTGGGTTATTTGCTTTATGCGCAATCAGCA
>CAZMQC010000099.1:0-6199 GCA_964568295.1 uncultured Spongiibacteraceae bacterium
ACCATTGTAAGGAGATGTTATGATGCTTTCTCAAGATTTATACCAACGCGCCTGCCAAGTTATTCCGGGTGGTGTGAATTCCCCTGTCCGCGCTTTTAACGGCGTAGGTGGCAACCCTATCTTTTTTGCTAGCGCCAAGGGTGCTCATTTATTTGATGCCGATGGCAAGCAATATATTGACTACGTAGGATCTTGGGGCCCGATGATTACTGGGCATAGTAACCCTGATGTCTTAGCGGCTATTCAGGAACAGATGCAAAAAGGTTTAAGCTTTGGCGCACCGACCTTATTAGAAATCCAGCTTGCGGAAAAGGTCTGTGAATTAATGCCTTCAATTGAGCAAGTACGCATGGTTAGCTCTGGCACAGAAGCCACCATGAGCGCTATTCGCTTGGCGCGTGGTTATACTGGGCGCGATAAAATTGTTAAGTTTGAAGGCTGCTACCACGGTCATGCCGATTCCTTATTAGTTAAAGCAGGTTCTGGCGCATTAACCATGGGCGAACCCACTTCACCTGGCGTACCGAAAGCGCTTGCCGCCGAAACGCTAACCTTAACGTACAATGATTTAGCCAACGTTAAACAGGTTTTTGCAGAGTTGGGTGAACAAATCGCTTGTATTATTGTTGAGCCGGTTGCGGGCAATATGAACTGCATTCCGCCAACAGCTGGCTTTTTACAAGGTTTACGCGATATTTGCGACCAATACGGTAGCGTACTTATTTTTGATGAAGTTATGACCGGGTTTCGTGTCGCTTTAGGCGGTGCGCAGCAACACTATGGCATAACGCCAGACTTAACCACCTTGGGCAAAGTGATTGGCGCAGGCTTACCTGTTGGTGCTTTTGGTGGCAAAAAAGCCATCATGCAAAAAATCGCTCCCACTGGCCCTGTTTATCAAGCTGGAACCTTGTCAGGCAATCCACTGGCCATGGCGGCAGGATTAGCCATGTTGCAACAGGTTAGCCAAGACGGTTTTCATGACAATCTCAACGCGTTAGCTAAGCAGCTTACCCAAGGATTAGAAGCCGCTGCGCAGCAAGCAGGCGTCGCTTTAACCACCAATCAGATCGGCGGCATGTTTGGCGTATTCTTTACTGACCAAAAAGTAGCAAGTTATCAACAAGCAACACAATGTGATGTGGCTAAGTTTAAGAAATTCTTTCATTTAATGTTGGATAACGGTGTATATTTAGCACCTTCGGCATTTGAAGCAGGTTTTGTTAGTAGCGCTCATACTAGTGCGCTGATTGAACAAACCCTTGAAAAAGCAAAAATTGCGTTTGCACAACTATAATAAGGTTTTTTTATGAAAAAAGTACTTTACGCTTCATTACTCAGTTTAAGTTTCGCTGCTGGCGCTAACGCAGACACATTAGGCTTTGAGATTGGCGCAGCTGCTTGGGCAAGCCAACAAAAAATAGGCAAAGCGCCCAGCCAAAAGACTAAGACCGAAGCCAACGGCAGTGTTTATGCTTCGTTTGAACACCCGATTATCTTTTTGCCAAACATTCGCGTTGAGTACATGAATAACAGCAACGATGTACGCCACGCTTCAAAAATCGAATCAGATACCAGCTACGCCGATTTAACCTTGTATTATCAGCTTTTGGATAATTGGGTTAATTTGGACTTAGGTATCGATGTTCGCCGAATGGATGCGGAATACAAACAACCAGGATCCTCTGCTAAAGCGAACTCAACCTTAGGCGCTTTGTACTTGGGTGCACAGTTTGACTTGCCATTAACTGGCTTATCGATTGGGGCAAGCGCTTCGCATAGTGGCGGCGTAAGCAAAAACCGTGATTTCCGTGATTACAATGCCTATCTGCGCTATCAAATGGGCTTTGGCTTTGGTTTGCAAACTGGTTATCGTCTACAAGAATACTCAATTAAATACAACAACGGCGTTGGGCGTACCGAACTCGATGTTAAAGGCGCCTACTTGCAAGCATTCTGGGCATTTTAAGGATAAATAATGAACACCTTAATTAAGCGTCTATTACTACTGCTGGTCTTTTTTATGACTAGCTCGTCAGCCTATGCAGTGGACTTTAATTTTGGTGTTCTTTATTGGAACACCAATGCACAAGGCTCGCTCAGTGCGCCCGAATTCGGTGGCTATAAACTTAAACTAGAAAAAGAAAGCTTAAAGCAACAAAACAACGGTTTTGCCTACTTTGCTCTTGAACACGCTGTAACGGGCGTGCCAAATGTGCGCCTTGCCTATACTCAGCTAGAAAACAAAGGAAAAGGCAGCCTAGATTATAGCGGCTCAACCTACAACTTTAATGGCTCTGTCGATTTCTCCCATGTAGATCTAACCGCCTATTACCGCGCAATTGACCGACGCGTAGCTTGGGATTTGGGTTTAAATATTAGAAAGTTTGATGGCAGCTTAAAAACTGATTTTATTAGTAGCGCAATCGCACTCGATAAAACGTATGTATTTCTTTATAGCGACCTGAAATTAGATGTCTATGCTAATACCCCTGAAATAGGCGCATTTACTCTAGGAACACTCGTTCAAGCGGGCAAAAGCGGTAAAGAACAAGGTTTAGATATTGCGGTTTACTTTCAATACACTTCACCCAAGCATGTTGGCTTAACGTGGGGCTATCGCTTTATTGATATTGAAATGAAATCTGATGCTAAAGCAGGCGCTAGCACAGTAAAACTAAAAACGGATTTCAAATCTCAAGGTCCCTACATAGGCTTACACTTTAAGTACTAACCTTGGAGTTCATCGACACTTGGCTTGGCCAGCTTCTTCTGCTATTGATTGCTGTTGTTTCCAATGCTTTATCGGCAATAGCAGGCGGCGGCGCTGGCCTCATCCAGCTACCCGCCATTATTTTTCTTGGCCTACCCTTTGCTACTGCGTTAGCAACCCATAAAGTTGCGAGCGTTGCGCTCGGCATAGGCGCGAGCTTGCGCCATTTTCGCCACAGCCGCCTACATTTGCACACTAGCTTAATCGTTATCGGCGCAGGCTTGCCGGGCGTTATTTTAGGTGCGCAGACCATTTTATTAATCCCAGAGCAGTTAGCTAAAACGGCGCTCGGTGTGTTAACCATTGGGCTAGGGCTTTACTCATTTTTCAAACCAGCGCTCGGTCAACAAGCAGTTGAAAAACCGCAAAATTTTACTTACTTAAGCATCGGTGCAGCGGTGTTGTTTTTCGTTGGCTTTCTCAATGGCTCGCTGACATCTGGCACGGGCTTATTTGTCACTATTTGGCTAATTCGTTACTTTGGCTTTGATTATCAACGCGCCATCGCGCATACCCTCGTGCTGGTCGGTTTATTTTGGAATAGTACAGGGGCAATTACACTCGGTTTACAGCAAAGCATTCAATGGAGCTGGTTACCCGCGCTGATTCTTGGCTCTTTGATCGGCGGCTATTTAGGCGCACATTTGTCCATCATTAAAGGCAATCGTTTCATCAAACGTTTATTTGAAATAACCACCATCGCCGTTGGCTTAAAATTACTCATCTAGCGTAAATCACGTTACAATAAGCGCTTTATTTTTACGAGATTGTATTATGACCGAACAAGAAACAACCCATTTCGGTTATCAAACCGTCGCTGCCACCGAGAAAGCCGGCAAAGTTGCTGAGGTTTTTCATTCGGTTGCCGCTAAATATGACATCATGAACGACTTAATGTCGGGCGGTATTCATCGCTTATGGAAACAATTTACCATTGAAGCTAGTCGAGCGCGTCGCGGCCATAAAATTTTAGATATTGCCGGCGGCACGGGCGATTTGGCGGCCAAATTCAGCAAAATTGTGGGACGCGAAGGCCAAGTCATTCTGGCGGATATTAACAACTCAATGTTAAACGTAGGGCGCGATAAACTCACCGACCGAGGCATTATTGACAACATTCAGTATGTACAAGCCAATGCGGAATGTCTGCCTTTCCCTGACAACTATTTCGACTGCATTACCATCGCTTTTGGCTTACGCAACGTGACCGACAAAGACCAAGCGTTACGTTCCATGTATCGCGTGTTAAAACCAGGCGGTCAACTCTTAGTATTAGAGTTCTCTAAGCCAACCCATAGCTTATTAGAAAAAGTGTATGACCAATACTCGTTCCGAATTTTGCCAAAAATCGGCGAACTAGTGGCTAACGATGGTGAAAGTTATCAGTATTTAGCCGAATCTATCCGTATGCATCCTGATCAAGAAACGCTTAAATCCATGATGCTCAACGCCGGCTTTGACCAATGCGAATACCACAATATGACAGGTGGCATCGTGGCCCTGCACAAAGGGCAAAAGCATTAATGATTAGCACTTTATCTTTGCAAGCTTTATCACTAGTCATTAACCGCGCATTGGAGCTGGACGCACTGACGAGTAAACAATTAAGCGCGTTTGCCAATCAGAGCCTGCGTATTGAATGCAGTGAGCCCGCATTTGATTTTGTCTTATTGATTGATGAGCGAAGCAAAGTTCAGCTTAGCCCTTATCAAGCACAAACGGTAACCACCCATATTCGCGGTCATTTATCGGCGTTTGTACAATTAGCGCAAAGCGAAGACAAAGCCAGCGCCATGATGAATAGCGGCTTATACCTCAATGGTAATAGTCAATTTCTGCAGGATTTAAGCGTAGTTTTGCAACATCTGGATATTGACTGGGAATACCATTTAGCCGATAAGATAGGCGATTTACCCGCCCACCTGCTCGGCAAATTAGGACGTCAAGGCCAAGCTTGGCTTGCGCAAAAACAACCGCTGCTCACCCGCCATTTACAAGAATTTGTGCTAGAGGAAACTAAACTCAGTCCTCGTCACGATGAGTTAGAACAATTTATCCAAGATGTACAGCAGCTCAAGTTTCGTACCGAACACTTAGAGGCTAAATTACAACGCTTACTGCAAGGAAAAAACGTCTAATGCGCTTGTTTGTTATTTTATTTGTTTTTGCCAAATATCGCTTAGACACCTTGTTGCAACACACGCCATTACCCTTTTGGCTACATCTACTACTTTCGCCATTGCGTTTAATTCCAGTTAAGCAGCACGAAGCGGTGCGCTTACGTTTAGCTTTGGAACAACTCGGTCCAATCTTTATTAAATTTGGCCAAATGCTATCTACGCGTAAAGATTTACTAGCGCCAGAATTCGCTAACGAGTTAGAAAAACTACAAGACGATGTGCCGCCATTTGATGGTCAGATTGCGGCTAAAATCATCGAAACATCACTTAAAAAACCAATCAGCCAACTATTTGCTGATTTTTCTTACCAAGCGTTAGCATCCGCCTCAATCGCTCAAGTGCACGAAGCAACATTACCCAACGGGCAGGCGATTGTTATTAAAGTTGTGCGCCCCAATATTGAAGCGATTATCCAGCAAGATATCGGCTTATTACAGCTACTTGCTACTTTTATCGAACGTTTTCATCCTGACGGCAAGCGTTTACACGCCAAAGAAGTTGTCAGTGATTATCAGCATACCATTTTAGACGAATTGGATTTGCAGCGCGAAGCCGCTAATACCTCGCAATTACGCCGCAACTTTTTAAATTCCGAACTGCTTTATGTACCTGAAGTATATTGGGATTATTGCAGCAAAAATGTGTTAGCCATGGAGCGTATCAATGGCATCCCGGTAACTGATATTGAGCAGCTCAAAGCGATTGGCATTCCCATGCAACTATTGGCCGAACGCGGCGTAGAAATCTTTTTTACTCAAGTTTTCCGCGATAGTTTTTTTCATGCCGACATGCACCCTGGCAATATTTTTGTTAATCCCGAACATCCCCACAACCCGCAATATATCGGCATCGACTGCGCGATTGTTGGTAGCTTAAGCGAATTTGACCAATATTATTTGGCACGCAACTTATTGGCTATTTTTTATCGCGACTATCGGCTTGTGGCGCAACTACATATTGAATGTGGCTGGGTTCCGCCAACCACCAAAGCCACCGAATTTGAAGCGGCGATTCGTGCAGTTTGCGAGCCTATTTTTGAGCGCCCCTTAGGCGAAATTTCTTTTGCTCAACTGTTATTGTATCTGTTCAACACCGCACGACGCTTTGAAATGGAAGTGCAGCCGTCTTTGGTGCTATTGCAAAAAACCTTATTGAATATTGAAGGATTAGGGCGTCAACTGTATCCCGAACTTGACCTGTGGAATACCGCCAAACCCTTTTTAGAAAATTGGCTAAAAGAGCGTTA
>CAZMQC010000100.1:0-3606 GCA_964568295.1 uncultured Spongiibacteraceae bacterium
GCAGGCGCGTTGGTATAAATCTTGAGAAAGCATCATAACATCTCCTTACAATGGTCTAATGACCACTAAAATCACAATGGCAAACAAAACTAAAACAGGTAATTCATTGAAAATGCGATAAAATTTGTCGCTACGTTGATTTTTTTGTTGAGCAAAAACTTGAACTAAATGCCCGCAATAAAAATGATAGGCTAGCAGCAACAGTACGAGCGTTGCTTTGATATGAAACCAAACAGCGGTTTTGTAGTAACCCCAGTTTAGATAAGCCAACGCTAATCCGAAGCCCACCGCAAGCCACATCAGCGGTGTAGTAAAACGGTAAAGCTTCTGCTCCATAATACTCAACCGGTTTTGTGTAGCGGTATCATCGCTTAAGGCGTGGTGAACAAAAAGACGCGGCAGATAGAACAACCCCGCGAACCAGCAGATTACAAAGATAATGTGTAATGCTTTAAGCCAAAGGTACATGGACAAGCCCAAAATAAAAGGCTAATGATACCTTAGCTGCTGTCGATTAACTATTACGCTTGTTTATATTGTTTGGCGCTGTGAAAAGTCTTGGGCAAAGCGCTATAATCATTTCATTTTTATCCACCCCATTCGAGGCAGATGTGATTAAAGTAGGTATCGTAGGCGGCACAGGTTACACTGGTGTTGAATTATTAAGAATTTTAGCCAATCACCCGAACGTAGAGCTATCGGTGATTACCTCGCGTGGTGATGCGGGGGTACGTGCCGATCAAATGTTTCCTAGTTTGCGTGGCCGCGTTGATTTGGTATTTACCGAACCTGATACCGACAGTTTAGTGGCTTGCGATGTGGTGTTCTTTGCAACTCCGCACGCTGTGGCTATGAACAGTATGCGTGAGCTGATCGAAAAAGGCGTGCGCGTGATCGATTTGTCGGCGGATTTTCGTCTTAAAGATATTCCGCTATGGGAAAAGTGGTATGGCTGCAAGCATGTGTGCCCTGATATTGTTGAGCAAGCGGTTTATGGTCTGCCTGAAACTAACCGTGAGGCGATGCGAAGCGCCCAGTTAATTGCCGCGCCGGGTTGTTACCCAACGTCTGTGCAGTTGGGTTTTTTGCCATTATTGGAAAATGATTTGATTGATACCGACCGTTTGATTGCAAACTCAGCATCAGGCGCAAGTGGTGCGGGTAAAAGCGCTAAAGTGGCGAATTTGTTTTCCGAAGTGAGCGATAATTTTAAAGCTTACGGTGTTGGCGGGCACAGACATTTGCCCGAAATTGAACAAGGTCTTAATTTGTTCACCAAATCAGCGGTTAATCTGACTTTTGTACCGCATTTGTTGCCAATGATTCGCGGCATTCATTCAACCCTCTACGCAACCTTGAAAGATGCAAGTACATCGTTAGAAAGCATTCATGACTTGTATGTTCAGCGTTATCAAGATGAACCGTTTGTTGATGTTTTGCCATTGGGTGAAATGCCTGAAACACGTTCAGTCAAAGGCGCGAACTATTGCCGCCTGTCGGTGTTTAAACCGCAGAATAGAGATCAAGTGGTTGTTTTATCGGTTATTGATAACCTAGTTAAAGGCGCGTCTGGGCAAGCGGTGCAAGCGATGAATATTATGTTTGGCTTGGACGAGCGAGCAGGATTGTCTATTATTCCGTTGTCGCCTTAAATTTGAATTGTGGTGTAGTAGTAGCCTGAACGAAGCGGTATATTTTGGCTTGATTAATGTCATCAAAATTGACAGGAGTTTTTACGATGTTTGGTAAAAAAACGAATAAAACGGTGGAAATAGAAAAAGCGCCTACTTCTTTTGCCAACCCAGCGGCGAATGCGGTGATTGCTAAGCCAGTAGTAAAAGAGAATAAGCTACGTTCAGGCGCTACTACAATCATCTCTAAAGATGCTGAAGTATTGGGCGATATTATTTTTATTGGCAGCTTAGAAATTGAAGGCCAAGTCAAAGGCAATATTCGTTCCAAAGAGGCCGAAGCAACGGTGAGAGTGCTGGAAGATGGTCGCGTTGAAGGCGATATTGTGGTTGCGCGTGCTAATTTGAATGGCGAGATCAAAGGCAATGTTCAAGCCAAGACAGTTGAGTTGGCAGCTAAAGCACGTGTAGATGGTAATGTGTATTACGAGGTTTTGGAGATGACCAAAGGTGCGCAAGTTAATGGCAACTTGGTTCATGGGGAAAAACCAAAAAACTCAGAACCCAATAGAAAAGCGCAACAAGGTCAAGTACAGCCGTCATTGACGTAAATCAAGGATGGCGCAATAATAAGCCGTTTTTCGTTTGTTTGGTTATAAGTCATGTCCTCGGTCGAAATTTTTGAACCCTCTGCGTTAATTTTTACGGATAAAGCTGCCGCGAAGGTGCGCGAATTGATTGAAGAAGAGGAAAATCCTGATTTAAGCTTGCGTGTTTATGTAACAGGCGGCGGTTGCTCAGGGTTTCAATATGGTTTTAGCTTTGATGAAGAGATCGCGGAAGATGATGCACAAATTCTTAATGATGGTGTGCGGTTATTGGTCGATCCGATGAGTTATCCCTATTTGGCGGGCGGCATGGTGGACTACGTGGAAGGCTTGGAAGGTTCTAAATTTGTGGTGCAAAACCCAAATGCTGAATCAACCTGTGGTTGTGGTTCTTCGTTTTCTATCTAAATTAGGCTTGGTAAATCCCGCCGAGTATTCTTTCCCCTTTTGCACCCGTAACGCTGGGTATATTGCCCGCTTTGTGATTGATGGTTTGCTGCGCAAAAAAAGCAAATGCCATGGCTTCTAGATAGGCGGGTGGAACGCCTAGTTTTTCTGTAGTCGTTACCTTTTTTTGACTTAATGCTTGAATGCGTTGTAGTAAATAGCGATTAAATGCGCCGCCGCCACAAACATAAATAGCATGAGCCTCCGCGCTGATCACATCGCAAATACTGCGAGCGGTCAGTTCAGCAAGTGTAGCTTGAACATCTTGTGGTCGTTCGTTATCTAGGTTGAATTGCTCAAGCCATGGGCTGTCGAATTGCTCACGCCCTGTTGATTTAGGTGGCAGCATGGCGAAATAAGAATCTTCTAACATCTTTTTCAAAAGCTTAGGCAGCACATTGCCACTCGCGGCCCATAATCCGTTGCGATCAAAAGGCTGGTTTTGGTGTTTATTAATCCAGTAATCCATTAAAACATTGCCCGGCCCACTATCAAAACCAATGGTCTGCTTGCCAAATAGTTGTGTGATATTAGCCATGCCGCCGATATTAACGACAGCCCGGTTTTCCTTGGCACTAGCAAATATTGCCTGATGAAAAGCAGGAGCAAGTGGTGCGCCTTGTCCGCCTGCAGCAATATCACGACGACGAAAATCGGCAACAACATCAATGCCCGTGATTTCGGCTATGGTATTGGGATCGCCAATTTGTAGTGTGTAAGCGTACTGCTCTGATGGCGCATGGCGTACCGTTTGGCCGTGGCTGCCAATCGCAATAACGTCTTGTGCGGATGTCGCACTTTTTTCTAACAGTTTTACCACTGCATCGGCAAATAAATAGCCCCATTGCCGATCAAGCACTAGGCATTTCTCTAAATCGCTGTCGCTATGATGATTAAGTGCTCGGCTTTGCTGCTGCAAT
>CAZMQC010000100.1:3706-6169 GCA_964568295.1 uncultured Spongiibacteraceae bacterium
CGTTGTTTAACGGTTTGCCCCGTTTTTACGTAGCGCTTACTGAGGTGTAAATACTTGGTGACATAAGCTGTGCCGTGGGCAATGAATACATAGTTGCCATTGGCTTGGTTGAAGCCTGATTCGCTAACGCGCCCATCGCCTGCGGCAAAAACAGGCGTGCCTGTTGGTGCGGCGTAATCCGTGCCGCGATGTGCACGCATAGTTTTTAATACAGGGTGTAGGCGACCAGGGTTAAAGTTAGAGCTAATGCGGGTGAAATCAAGTGGTGCGCGTAAAAATGCTTTGCGTAAACTTTGCCCATTTTCATCATAAAAACTTGCCGATCCGTCTGCGGCTAAATAGCGATAAGCGGTGTGTGTTTTGCTGCTGGCATGATAAGAGGCGGCGAGCAGGTTGCCATAACCAATTTTTTCACCGTTCACATACTTCTCTTCAAATAAAACATCAAATGTATCGCCCTTGCGCGGCTCATAAACAAAGTCGATAACGCCACTAAAAACATCGGCAAGTTGCATAATTAAATTCTGCGGCATGCCTGCTTTTTGACCTGAAAGAAATAAAGAGTCATCAAGGGTTGCAGATAGATATTTTATTTGAATATCGGGCTGCGTAATGATGTGTTCGGTTTCGAATTGCCCTTGCTCGTTCAAACTGAAAACAAATTGTTCAAGCTGGGTAGGGTGATATTCAATGGCGACTAGTTGGTCTTCTTGGTCAAAAGCAAAGCGAAATTCTTGCTTGGGGTAGATACGTTTCAGCGTGGCGGCGCGGTTATCGCTTTGTATCAGCTTTAATAAAGTAGCGTAGCTCACACCAACGCGATTAAAAATATTCGAAAGATTATCGCCTGAGCGCACTGACTCCACTTCCCAGCGAAGTTGCGCCACAGGTTCAATAAATTCTAGCTCATCAACGTTACTCGCCTTTCCCGTTTCAGCAGATGATGCGGTTAAAAGATCAACGGAAATGGTTAGGCGTGATTGTTCGGACGTTTTTTGAGTGGCAAAAAATAAAAGCGTAACCGCGAAAACCATGGTAACTAATAGTCCAAGGTGCTTGCGCGGAAATAATTTTAATGTCTGTCGAGATGTATCAATATAACTCATAACAGGGAATGATAAAAAATTGATGGGCAATATACCAGATGTTTCATAACTGTAGCTTGAATTTTCATGTTTTTGCTGTATTGTTTTCGCTTTTTACAGCGTTCCAAGGTGTTTGAAACATGCCACTTAACCAGCAGATACTGCAAGACCTAGAGGCTCGTGGGCTTATTTATCAAAAAACAGCGGAACAAGAGCTGTATCAGCACTTGCAAGAGCCGCGTGTTTTGTATTGTGGCTTCGACCCAACCGCTGACAGTCTGCATTTAGGACATCTTGTGCCGCTCTTAGTTCTGCGCCGATTTCAAGAGGCGGGGCATACGCCGATTGCGCTAGTGGGCGGTGCAACAGGATTGATAGGCGACCCAAGTTTTAAAGCGGTAGAACGCCAGTTAAATACGCCTGATGTGGTGGCTGGCTGGGCTGAAAAAATTAAAAACCAAGTAAGTCGTTTTGTGCATTTTGACGGTGTTGAAAATGCCGCACGCGTGGTTAATAACCTTGACTGGACTGACAATCTTAATGTTTTAGCATTTTTGCGCGACGTGGGTAAGCATTTCTCGATTAATGCCATGATTAATAAAGAGTCGGTGCAGCAACGTATTAACCGTGGTGGCGAGGGAATTTCCTTTACCGAATTTTCTTACGCTTTGTTGCAGGGCATGGATTTTGCTGAACTTAATAAGCAGTACCAATGTACCTTACAAATTGGCGGCTCTGATCAATGGGGCAATATCGTTGGCGGAATTGATTTGTGCAGAAGGCAGAATCAACAGCAAGCGTTTGGTATTACCGTGCCATTGGTTACTAAGGCTGATGGCACAAAATTTGGCAAAACCGAAGGTGGGGCAGTTTGGTTGGATCCAAGTAAAACCTCGCCTTATGCGTTTTATCAGTTCTGGCTTAATACCGACGATGCCGATGTTTATAAATTCTTACGTTATTTTACTTTTTTAAGCTTGGAAGAGATTGCGGCAATCGAAGAGCAAGATAAGCAAGCAGAGGGTAGGCCGCAGGCGCAATTAATTCTTGCGAAAAACGTGACCGAGCTGGTGCATGGCAAAGAAGGCTTGTTGGCGGCTGAGCGAATTACCGATGCGCTATTTAGTGGCGCGGAAGACAAATTGAGCAGCGATGACTTTATGCAGTTACAGCAAGATGGCTTGGCAGTAACGAAATTGGTTGCGCAGGATTTAAAGGAGCAGTCGATCGTTCAGTTGCTAACGGATGCGGGAATGGCAGCTTCCGGTAAGCAGGTTAAAGATGCATTGCAGCGCAGTGCGGTGATTGTGAATGGCGAAGCTGTATCGCTAGAGCAAAATATGGCGACAGCCGAAATCTTTGCAAAAGAAAAAGCGCG
>CAZMQC010000101.1:0-4887 GCA_964568295.1 uncultured Spongiibacteraceae bacterium
CGTTCAGACTCTAACTGTTGTAGCTGTAGCTGTGCTTGTTCAAGCCACTCAACCTCAATCACAGGCATAGGTCGCTCAGGCGCAATCTCGTTGAAAGCCGTTGGTATGCAATCGGCATAAGGCAAATAAGGCTTTATATCAACAATTGGCGTTTGGTCCAGAACGTCCAAACCAAGCACTTGTAAAAATACTTTACCATCTTGCTGAATAATGTTTTTCAGCTCAACAACCGACTGACCAAGCGCGTTGGGCCTAAAACTAGAGCGTGTAGCCAATACGCCGATTTTTTGATTGCCACCTAAACGCGGCGGTCTGACTTGTAACTGCGACGGTTTATCAATATGTTGGTCAAAGATAAAGATTAACCAAATATGGCTAACTTTCTCCAAACCTTCAAGCGCTTGTGGCTGATTATAAGGCGGTAATAGCTCAATCAATGCAGGAATATCAACCAAGCCGGCCTGCCTTGGAATAGCAAACTTTTGCTTAAAGGCCGTATGTGCAATCGCAATATCCTGAAATGTAAATATTCGCGACACGATTATGACGCTTGTGGTAGTTTCTTCTTAATTTGCCACTCAAGCAAGATAAAACCGAAAGGAAGAATGGCACAAACAAAAGTAAATAACCAAAATAACAGCGACCATTTCTGTTGCTGCGCAGCGCCAAGCGAAAACACCAAGTATAGTAAAAATAACACGCCGTGTGTCATCCCTACATACGGGACAAATTGCGGCATATTCATCATGTATTTCAATGGCATAGCAATCAGCAACAAGGTTAGCCAAGAAAGCCCTTCTAATACACTAATAACGCGAAATATTGCAATCATATTATGAAATTAAAATACCAATGGTATTGTCTTGATAGTGAACAGGATAAGTGGTCAAACCGCATTCAGCACAATCATTAGCAGGTTCGCCTGTGGTAAGGGAAAAAGCCCAATGATGTTTTTTACACTGAATGGTATCGTTTTGAATGGAGGCGTGAAGTAAAGGCCAATGCTTATGAGGGCAATTGGCCTGTATTGCGTAGCGCTTGCCTTGTTCCTGAATTAATAATACTTCTCTACGGTTAACGACAAAGGTTTGTCGGTAACCGTCGTAAAGATTAATCAGTTTATCAAGCGCAATGTACTGCATTACTCAGACTGAGCTAGGTACATCCACGTGCTTAATACCGAGTCAGGTGTTAAGGAAACGGTATTAATGCCCTCTTCCATTAACCATTTTGCCAGCTCTGGGTGATCCGAAGGACCTTGACCACAGATACCAACATATTTACCTGCTTTACGGCATGCTTGAATTGCCATGCTTAACAACACTTTAACCGCATCGTTACGCTCATCAAACAAATGGGCAACCAAGCCAGAGTCACGATCTAAGCCTAATGACAACTGCGTTAAGTCGTTAGAACCAATAGAGAAACCATCAAAATATTCTAAGAACTGATCAGCCAATAAAGCGTTAGCTGGAATTTCGCACATCATAATAATGCGCAAACCATTCTCGCCACGTTTCAAGCCAAAACCAGCCAAAATATCAATAACTTGACGTGCTTCATCAACGGTACGACAGAAAGGCACCATGATTTCAATGTTGGTCAAGCCCATTTCATCGCGCACATATTTCAAAGCTTCACATTCCAATTGGAACGCATCTCTAAAGTCGCTAGAAATATAACGTGACGCACCACGGAAACCAATCATGGGGTTTTCTTCTTGTGGTTCGTACAACGTACCGCCGATTAAGTGCGCATATTCGTTTGATTTAAAATCAGACAAACGAACAATCACTTTTTTGCCACCAAACGCAGAGGCAATGGTTGCTACGCCTTCAGCAATTTTCTTTTTATAGAAATCAACTGGGCTGCTATAACCTGCAATGCGACGCTGAATGGTTTTTTGAATTTCAGCAGGCAATTTATCGAAATTTAACAAGGCTTTCGGGTGAATACCGATCATGCGGTTGATAATAAACTCTAAACGCGCTAAGCCAACACCTTCGTTAGGCAATGCTTGGAAAGAAAATGCGCGATCAGGATTACCTACGTTCATCATGATTTTGAACGGAAGCTCTGGCATGTTTTTCAAGTCGCTGGTACTAATATCAAAATCAAGCAAACCTTGGTAAACAAAACCAGTGTCGCCTTCAGCACAAGAAACGGTTACATTTTCAACATTCGCAAGTGCGGTTGTTGCATCGCCACAACCTACCACAGCAGGGATGCCTAATTCACGTGCGATAATCGCAGCGTGACAAGTACGACCGCCACGGTTAGTCACAATTGCTGCCGCTTTTTTCATCACAGGTTCCCAATCAGGATCTGTCATGTCAGAAACTAAAACATCGCCTTCTTGTACCAAGTGCATTTCTTCAATGCCTTTGATAATACGCACAGGACCACGACCAATACGATGACCAATCGAACGACCTTCGCATAGTTTTTCGCTATGGCTATTTAGAATATAGCGTTCAATAGTGTTGGCATTACGTTGACTGTTAACGGTTTCAGGACGTGCTTGCAAAATATATAGCTTGCCGTCATCGCCATCTTTGCCCCACTCGATGTCCATTGGACGACCGTAGTGCTGCTCAATAATTAACGCTTGTTTTGCCAAGAACTCAATTTCTTGGTCGGTTAACGAAAACTGTTGGCGACGCGCTTCATCAACGTCTTGCGTTTTTACGCTACGACCAGCCGTAGTTGAATCTGCATACACCATTTCAATGGCTTTGCTGCCAAGGTTGCGACGCAATACGGATGGACGCCCTGCTTTTAAACAGCTCTTATCGACATAAAACTCGTCAGGGTTTACCGCGCCTTGCACAACCATTTCACCCAAACCATAAGAAGCAGTAACAAACACTACGCCGTTATAGCCAGATTCAGTATCCAAGGTGAACATAACACCTGATACCGCTGTTTCACTGCGCACCATACGTTGCACGCCTGCTGAAATAGCGATTTCAATGCCGGTAAAGCCTTTGTGTACACGATACGCAATTGCACGGTCGTTATACAAAGAAGCAAATACTTCTTTAACCGCTTGCAATACGTTTTCGATGCCGTTGATATTTAAGAAGGTTTCTTGTTGCCCCGCAAAAGAAGCATCGGCCAAGTCTTCAGCGGTCGCAGATGAACGGATAGCAACACGTAAATCGTCATTACCATCACACAAATTCACATAATATTCACGAATTTCTTGCTCTAATTGTGCAGGGAATGGAGCATCTAAAATCCACTGGCGGATTTCTTTACCTGCTTGCGCGAGTGCGGTTACATCATCAATGTCCCAGCCCTCTAAGCGCTTAGCGATTTTTTCTGCTAAATTCTCGTAACGAAGAAACTCTTTGAACGCATCAGCCGTTGTTGCAAAGCCATTCGGCACGCTAACGCCAACTTGAGATAGCTGGCTGATCATTTCACCCAAAGATGAGTTCTTGCCACCAACTTTATCAACATCAGTTACTCTTAATTCAGAAAACCACAACACCGTTGCAGACATTATTTATAGCCTCCAGTAATCGCTATGCAACAAAGGGTGATATTCTAGTGCAAAATGCTGATAAAATCACACCATTAAATGCTTAAACATCATACAAAAATCAAAAAGGGTTGAAAAATGAGCAAAAGAACGGTTTTTTTTATTTCCGACAGTACTGGCATCACCGCCAAAACACTAGGGCAAAGCGTTCTTTCGCAATTTGAGAACCTAGAATATGAAGCAGTAGTTGTGCCTTATGTTGATGATGTAGAAAAGGCAAAAGCCACCTTGCAACGCATTGAACAAGCTTATCAAACCGATGGTTTACCACCGATTATTTTTGATACCGTGATTGATCGGGAATTGAATGCAGTTCTATCTCAGGCTAAGGGCAAGCGCTTTGATATTTTAAATACCTACCTGACTCCGCTGGAAAAAGAACTGGGGCTTACCGCCTCTGCGCGCGTTGGTAAAGCGCATGGTCGTGCCCATGACCCTGAGTATAAAGATCGCATTGATGCCGTGCATTTTGCAATGGAAAATGATGACGGTGCAACGGTTCGTTATTACGATAAAGCCGATCTTATTTTAATTGGTGTGTCGCGCTGCGGCAAAACACCGACCTCTTTGTACATGGCATTGCAATACGGCATTTTTACCGCAAACTACCCAATCACGCCCGATGATATGGACGACATCAGTTTGCCCAAGCATTTAAAAGAGCATAAAGCTAAATTATTCGGCTTAACCACCGATCCAGAACGTCTTTCTACCATTAGGAATGAGCGTCGCCCTAATAGTAAATACGCCTCTATTCGTCAATGTGAATACGAAGTGCAAGCCGCCGAGGCTATTTATCGTCGCTATGGTATTCCGTTTGTTAATACCGCCGATTTTTCGGTGGAAGAAATTTCTGCCAAAATTTTGGATATAACGGGTATCACTTATCACCAGCACTAATAAAAAAAGCGGCAATCGAAAGAAAGCCGCTTTTTTTATTCTATATCTGAGCATAAGCCCAGATCAAATCAGTCTGGCAAACCCAATACACGCTTAGCGATAATATTTAGCTGAACTTCTGATGTGCCACCCGCAATAGTATGCGCATAGGTTGATAAGTAGTGCTTAGTAATGCGCAACTCATCTTCGGAAAACGCATCGCCTTCCCAACCTAAGCCTTTATTGCCCATAATATCCATTAGTAACTGATACTTGCGTTTGTCTTCTTCGGTACCTTGGTACTTAGCCACCATTGCAGCCATGCCCGCTAATGGATCACGCGCAACAAATTCTTCAATGACACGACGCATGGTAATTTCCATCGCTTGCGAGTTGATCGCATTTTGCACGATACGGTCACGAATAATCGGATCTGCAATTTTGCCATTAGCATCAAGACC
>CAZMQC010000101.1:4987-6150 GCA_964568295.1 uncultured Spongiibacteraceae bacterium
TTTTCTTCTAGCCATTGGCGAGTTTCTTGGCGAAAAGCGTCTAAATTTTCCAAGGAAATGCTCCTTTAATTAGGCAAAACAAAATGAAATATAAAAAAACCGCGCTATGATGCAACAAAATCAGTCTTTTTTCTATATTAGCTTTAAAAAAAGCAATGCTTAAACCCACTGAAGTTAAATTAAAACAATATCTTAAAACATATTATTAATGTGTTTTATATTTTATAAGCACAAAAAAAGCCCCAAAAGTAAATGACTTTTGGGGCTCTACGAAGGGTTTAAAGGCTATTCTTCCGCGCCCGCTACTTTCTTCTTCGGCTTTTCCTTATCGGCCGCATAAACAATCAATGGCTCCGACTCGCCCTTAATCATGGCTTCATCAATTACAACTTTTGCCACGTTATCCATGGAAGGAATATCGTACATGATTTCAAGCAATACGTTTTCCAAAATAGAACGCAAGCCACGCGCCCCTGTTTTGCGCTCCATTGCTTTAGCAGCAACAGCACGTAACGCATCTTCACGGAAATCAAGCTCCACACCTTCCATTTCAAACAACTTAGCATATTGCTTAGTTAGAGCGTTTTTAGGTTCGGTTAAGATGTTAATTAAGGCCTCAACGTCCAACTCCTCAAGCGTTGCAATGACTGGCAAGCGCCCTACAAACTCAGGAATTAAACCATAACGCACTAAATCTTCAGGCTCTAAACGGTGCAGAATATCACCGATACTACCTGTTTCATCTTTGCTCTTAATGTTCGCACTAAAACCAATGCCGCCTTTTTCCGAGCGTTCACGAATTACTTTATCTAAGCCAGCGAATGCGCCGCCGCAAATAAACAGGATATTCGAGGTATTAACTTGGATAAATTCTTGCTGTGGGTGCTTGCGTCCGCCTTGTGGTGGCACGGATGCAATAGTACCTTCAATTAGTTTCAGCAAAGCTTGTTGTACGCCTTCGCCTGACACGTCACGAGTAATCGACGGGTTATCCGATTTACGTGAAATCTTATCGATTTCATCGATATAAACAATACCGCGCTGCGCTTTTTCTACGTCGTAATCGCATTTTTGCAGCAACTTCTGAATAATGTTTTCAACGTCTTCACCCACATAACCCGCTTCGGTTAAGGTTGTTGCATCAGCAATGGTGAACGGTACAT
>CAZMQC010000102.1:0-1867 GCA_964568295.1 uncultured Spongiibacteraceae bacterium
ACCTTTGAACAAGCGGCGGGTTTCTTGCGCATTATGAACGGCGACAATCCGCTTGACGCCTCCGCAGTACACCCTGAATCCTATTCAGTGGTAGAAAGTATTGCGCAAAAAAGCGGCAAGGAACTGAAAACCGTGATTGGCGATACCAGCTTTTTACGCTCGGTTAACGCCAAAGAGTTTGTTACCGATACGATCGGTTTGCCCACCATTACCGATATTTTGAAGGAGCTAGACAAACCGGGGCGCGACCCTCGCCCTGAGTTTAAAACCGCCGACTTTGCCGATGGCGTTGAAAATGTCAGCGATTTAAAACTGGGCATGGTATTAGAAGGCACGGTAACAAACGTCACCAATTTTGGTGCGTTTGTTGATGTTGGCGTACATCAGGACGGTTTGGTGCATATTTCTGCGTTATCCGAAACCTTTGTCAGCGACCCGCGTGAAGTGGTAAAAGCGGGGCAAATCGTTAAGGTAAAAGTGATGGAAGTCGATGTGGCGCGTAGCCGTATTGCTTTATCCATGCGTTTAAACGATGAGCCGGGCAAAGAACCTGCGCAGCAGCAACGCTCGCAAGCGCCCGTTAGCAATAAAGCCAAAGCGCAGCTGCAAAAAGGCAACGCAGCAGCGAATATGGGCAACAATGCCTTTGCAGCGGCATTTGCCAAAGCACAGCAGAAAAATCGTTAATGTTGAACTGCTTGTGGTGGTGAATAACCATCACAAGCATTAATTGCTAGTAAATTTAAGGGCATAAGCGCGAGACTTACCAAGTTCATCACACTTCCACTAAGGTTTAACACCTAAAAATCCTATACAATATTGCTGTTTTATTTTAACCAAACCATTCATCATGAAATCTATTTTTAAAGTAACCACGTTAGCCAGCTTAGTCGTTGCAACGCAGTTTGCCTTTGCAGACGATAGCTATTTACCACAGCCTAATATATTCAGCTATAACTATGTAGGCGCTGATTTAACGCACCATAATCGCAATCGTATCAACGAATTGGAAATTAACGGTTCATTTGATTTCTTGCCGAATTTCAGTATTTTAGGTTCAGTCGCAGGCGGCAAGGGTAATCATTTTGAAACCGCAGGTTTCACACTTGAGGGGGCTTATCACCAACAGTTTCCCAACAATGCCATTCCTAACACCGATTTAGTTGCGCACGCGGGCTTAGAGTACGACCGTTATCGCTGGAAATATCATAAAGCGCGTCATAGCGATAGCGATGTAGGTTTAATTGTTGGCGGCGGTTTGCGTCACAAACTCGTTGCGCACGAAGCGCTTGAGCTTTATACCGATGTGTCTATTCGTACCGTTTATGAAACCGACGCATTTGTTACCTTTGGTGCTCGTTATGAATTAGTCTCTGACTTAACGCTAGGCGGTAATCTAACGTTTGGCAATGGCACCGCATTCGGTGTTGCGGCTCGCTATAGCTTCTAATGCTTCAATATTAAAAGCAGGTGTAAAAACCTGCTTTTAACTATTCCACAATCCCTAGTTGCAACTCCATTTTTACCCGTTCTTTAGTCGCTTTTTCACCATCAATAACAACCTGTCGCGCCTCCCCTGTCATCTGCACGCCATCGGCAAGTAATTGCTTAGCAAACGCTTTCCACGCTTCTTTAATACCCACAGGATCGCCATCAAATAACATCACCGCCATGGTAAATTCTTGGTCTTCTACGATTTTATAACGCCCCGTCATATCAGGCTTCTTGCTAATGGGAAATGCCATTTGGAAATGGATAACCTCGGCGTCTTCTTCGATAATTTCAGGAAACAAAAAGTGCAAAGAGCCGCTAATGCGTCCACGGTTTTTAGCAATCGCCATGCCCATTTGCATCACCAGCGGCAGCA
>CAZMQC010000102.1:1967-6116 GCA_964568295.1 uncultured Spongiibacteraceae bacterium
GCATTCGCTTCATCAATCACGCCGCCAATTAAAGTGGCATTAATCAATGCGTAACGCGCGGCGGCTATATTGTTTAAATGAAACTCGCTAATACCCAACAACAAATTGGCTTTGCCTACATATTCATCGGGCAATGCGATACCGCAAGCATCTAACACGCTTTGCCGCATGGCTTGCCATTGCTTGGCTTGCATCTGTAATTGTGCCAATTGCAAATAATGCTCAATGGAGGGCTGTAACTTAACCAAGGCCTTTAAACTATCGGCTGCTTGCTGCTTTTCTCGGGCGAGTAGCCAATAACGGATTTGTCGCTCTAAAACCGCTACATCAGCGTTGATTTGTTGCTTGGCGATTGCCTCAGCCAACAAACGCGCCGCGCTATAGGGCGCATCATTCACCGCATATAATTCCGCCAACTGTAAAATATCTTCGCGTTGTAAACGCAGACCTTTAATCCATGCAATCGACAAAGCGTTGGTGGCTTTATCGTAAGCTTTGAGTTGCAAATAAATATGCGTGAGCAGCTTCCACGCCTCAATATCATTCGGCATTTGCGCTAGATATTGCTGCTGAATCATTGCAGCTTGCTGATACGCCTTGCCACTAAAATAGATAAATAATAATTGCTGCAGAAAACTGGCGCTTGGTTGTTTTTCTTGTTGCTGCAAAGTATCGGCAAGCTGAATCGCTTTACTGACTTGCTGGGTGTGTAAGTAAGCAATCGCTTTAAGCATCAGCAAGTCATTATCATCTTTACCGCCCAAAGCGGCGCGTTGATCTAAAGCTTGCAACACCGCAGGATAATCTTTTTGCAGCATTTGCACCTGCGCTAATTCCGCCAAAATATCTTGCTTTGCGTAATCGGATAAACCTTGTTCAAGTAGCGAGGCTTGATAATACTTTTCCGCCTTAGCGTATTGTTTTTTCTGTAGATAATGCCGTGCCAAATAACGGGCGGTGCTGGCTTTGCTGTAATCATCGTCGATGCTATTAAAACGCAACTCTAATTCTTCCACACTGATATTGGCGGCGTTAATTTGTTCCTGAGTAGGTGGCGCAAGCTCGCGGCTACGATAAGCATCGGCTAAGGCAAGCGTCGCCAAATTGATTAGCAATAAACTGATAGCAAAGCCTCGCAACCACCGCATCAGTAATAATCCATATTGTAGGAATACATATTCCATTCAAACGTAATTTTCTGGGAAATATGGCGTTCTGGGCCTTTAAATGCGGCATACATCCACGTTTTAACCGCTGCTACAGCGTTAGCTTCAAACACCCCGCGCGGCTCAGCATCCAACACGCGAATATTGCTGATTTTCCCGTCGTTCGTCACGGTAAATGCCAATAATACCCAGCCATTAATCCGATTGTCATACGCCACTTTGGGAATATTCGGCCGACGCGTGGCGATGGGCACGATTTCTTTGCGCCCTGTATCGGCTTGTCCTAAGTAATCCGCTTGACCTTGCCCCGCGCCGCCAGCAACTGGCGCTGACCAATATTGTTGCTCGACCGAAAACTCTTTAGCATCAAGCTTTGGTTCGGTTAATAACAAGGATTGGGTATTGACCTCTTTGGGAATACTCAAGCTATAAGGACTGGTCTCTGCCACGGGAATATCGGGCACGGGCGGCAGCGTTTTTTCTTGTAACTGCGATTGCTGTTGTTTGCGCTCTGGCGTGCGTACTTGGCTAACATCCACGCGATACAAAGGCGCAGGCGTTTCCAACACCTGATCGCTGGGATTAATCAAACGGCTCATCAAATAAAATAAGCTTTGGGTAATCAACACCGCCAGCAACAAACTAGCCAGCCATGCCAAGCTTTTATTCGGGCGAGGCAGCGATTGCCACATTTTTCACCCCCGCCAAACGTACTTGGTCCATCACCTGTAATAAAGTTTCCGTGCGTGCATTTTTATCCGCTTGCACCACCACCGCGCCTTCCGGATTGCTCGCATGAAGGCGCGAAACAATCGAACGCACGGTGCGCACATCGACTTGTCGTCTATCTAACCAAACCTCGCCCTGCTCGGTAATGGCAATAAAAATATTAGCGTTATCTTGCTGCTCGGCAGTACTGGCGGCTGGCGGGTTCACTTCAATGCCCGCTTCTTTCACAAACGAGGTCGTCACAATAAAAAAAATCAACATGATAAACACCACATCCAGCATCGGTGTTAAATCTAATTCGGCTTCTTCGTGTTGTTCGCGACGCAGGCTCATGTTTCCGCCCTCGATAAATGCTTGGATAAATCCTGACTGAGTTGCTGCGCTTTGCGGGTTAATTGGTGGCTAAAATACAGCGCCGATAAGGCGAGTAACAAGCCCGCCATGGTTGGCAAGGTGGCTTGATAAATGCCGGCCGCCATCGCTTTAGCGTCGCTATTACCCGTCATCGCAATGGTATCAAACACACTAATCATACCTGTTACCGTACCAAGCAAGCCCATCAGCGGGCATAAGGCAATTAAGTTACGAATAGTGGATTGGTTTTGCTGTAATTGCGCGTCCGCTTGCGATAAATACAAGTTTTTCAAGCTGCTAATACTCCAAGCATCCAACGGCGGCAGCGCTTGCCAAGCGTTAACACAGTGCTGTTTTAACCTGGGAAATTGCCAATAAACAAACCAATATCGCTCCGCAATTAACGTCCATAACACCAATGATAGCCCCATCAGCGCCGCTATTAACACGCCGCCCTGTTCCACCAGTTTTTGTATCGCTTCAAGCACTAGCATGGCTTAGTCCTGCTCAGTGTTGGACTCAGCAAAAGCACTGGCGATAATACCCGCGCTTTGCTCGTCCAATAACTGCACTAAACTACGGCTAAAACTGCTAACAATATTATGGCAAAACAACAGCGGAATCGCGGCCAGCAAACCTTGTACGGTGGTTACTAGCGCCTGCGAAATACCGCCAGCCATTAATTTAGGGTCGCCACTGCCAAATAAACTAATGCTTTGGAACGTGGCGATCATGCCCACCACCGTGCCAAGCAAACCCAATAACGGCGCAATCGCTGCCATCAGTTTAATCAGGCTATGCCCACGTTCTAACGCGGGAATTTCTTTTAACACCGCTTCATTTAAACGCTGCTGCAAGGCTTCTTTATCTCGCTGCAAACCAGCGACTTCTAGCAATACGCGTCCTAGCGGATTATTGCGGTTAGGCTGCTGAATATTTTTTAGTTGCTGCTGGGTTTTAAACTTAACCAGCGCCAAATACAGCAAACGATAAAATGCCAACAACAAGCCAACAATACCCAAAGCAATAATCATATAACCAACTTCCGCGCCTTGTTGGATACGCTCTTGCAAGTTCGGACTTTTATCTAACAAACCCAATAAACTGCCGCGACTAGGATCAATCACCGCTTGATGCCAACCTTGTTGATTCGCTTGGCTAAATGTACGCGCCAAACGCGCAATGCTGCCTGGCTGATTTTGCTGCGCGGTAATTTCCTGTTGTTCAGGCAAGTTTAATAATAAATGCTGCTCGCCCAATAACGTAAACGTGCCCAAACGATAAATCGCCTCTTGTTTTTGGCTACCATCGGCTTGAGTTACAAAGGCGGTGTAGCGACGAACTTTACCCGCCTCGGTCATTTCCTCTTGCACCAACAGCAATAATTGGCGCATCTCTTCAATGCTAGGCAATTGTTTTGCTTGGTCAATTTGATTAAGCAAAATGCCACGCTCTGTTAGCTGCGTGTTCACCATTGAATCACGCAGCCGCGCAGTAAAATCGCCAGAAAACTCATTATAAAGGCTGTAAATATCGCCTAAATCACGAATATTTTCTTCTAACTCTTGCTGCAAACGCTCTAAGGTTTGTTGCGCTGCTTCGCTTTGTTGAATTAACGGATTGTTTTGTTTTTGCAACGCTAGAAAACGCTGACGCGCTTCATCAAGTAATTTTTTTTGCTGATTACGCTCGGACAAAAAACGCTGTTCGCGTTGTTGCAACAGTTGCTTTTCCGCGCTTTGATGCTGTTTGACTTGCTGTAATAAATCATCCAAATTTTGTTGATTGGCCCAGCTAGCAAGGCTTAGCGTTAACAAGCTAAATAACAATAGAAAGCGCATTAGTTCACCTCCGTATGATAAATAGGCAGGCTTAATAACTGCGGCGGCATTTGTTTATC
>CAZMQC010000103.1:0-6114 GCA_964568295.1 uncultured Spongiibacteraceae bacterium
ATGTTGCGCGATATGATTATTCCGATTTATCGTTTAGCGGAATTGCTACAGGTTGAGCAGCAATACCAAGCGCAAACACAATACGAAGTGTTGGTGTTGAATAACGAGCAACAAAGTATTGGCTTGATTGTTGATCAGGTATTGGCGCGTTCAGAAATTTTAGTGCGCGATGTGCATGAGAGTTTACGGCAAATGCCGGGCGTATCGGCGGCGTCTATTCTTGGCGATGGGCGCGTGGTAATTATTTTAGATTGTGTGGGCTTATTTGAATTAGCAATGAATAATGCTCAAAATATTTTAACAGCGGTTTAGTTTTTGCGGCGGCGCTTGCAGGAAGCGCTGGTCGCGGTAAGTGTTGGAGAATAATAATTATGAGAATTTCAACCAAGCTTTTAGGCGGTTATTTACTGATTACCGTGATGGTGGTCGTTTGCGCGGGTGCGGGCTACTATGGCTTTACTCGCATGTCTAGCTCGCTTGACCATGTTACAGGCGCGGTGCGCGATACCAGCGATGGTGCGGCGTTAACCATGGTCAGTGTTGCCGAACAAATGTTAACTGTTGAGCGCATTTTGGCGGGTGATGATAGCCAAGAAATGCAACGTATTTTAAAAGAGGGTGAGGAACAGGCTGAAAAAGCCTTAGCCAGACTTTCTCAAGCGGGTATTTTAGATAGTGATGCGCTACAGCACATTCGCCAACAACAGCAAGAATTTACCAATATCAAACAACAAGTGTTGCAAAATCATCAGGAATTTGTGCGTTTAAATGAGGAGTTAAACAATAATTTTCTGATTTTAAATGCGATTACTTCGCAAGCCAAAGATGAAACGGCGCGCGCGTTACGCGAATTATTGGTGAAAAGCAGCCAACAAAAAAATAATGCCAGTTTGAATTTTGGTCGTGATTGGGCAATCGCTGATTTAACCAAAGAAGCGCAGATTTATTTGTTAGAAACCAAATATGCGCTAGAAAACATGATTGCTAAAAACGAGTGGGCGGTTAACTCTAACTTAGATTTGAACTTGATTGGCTTGCAAGAAAGTATCATGGATGCAGCCGATTCGGATTTTTACCAAGATAATCGTGTAGCCGAAGGCGCTTATGCTGGGCGTACTTTTGCCGAAGCGGTTGAAGGAGCGTTTGGGGTTCTGCAAACTAACATTCAACAGCTTGTGATTATTGGTGCGGCATTGTCCGAGTCACGTTTGCAATACGCCAACCGCTCGCAGCAATTTTTGGTGGTGGTTGAGCAAACTGCGTCGGTATTAGATGAACAAATTGCTGAACAATTGGCTGATATTAATAGCACACGTCGTTCAACCCAGCTATTGATTATCAGTTGCGCAGTAATTGGTGTGTTGTTATCAGTGCTGATTTTATTAATTGTGCGCGTGATGATTGCTTGGTTGCAAAACATGCGCACCACCATGTTGCAGTTGGCAAACGGTCAGCTTGCCGTTGATATTCACGATCAACAAGCTGGTGTGTTTAGCGGTGATGATTTGGTGGAAATTAACAACGCCATGAATGAGCTGGTGAAGAAGTTTGCCGATGTAGTGAGTCAAATTAGCATTAATACCAATTTGGTCGCGGATATTTCTCGTGAGATTTCTGATTCGGCGGGCAACATTAGCCGTGGCGCTAATGATCAGGCGACCAGTGTGGAAGAAACCAGTGCTTCGATTGAGCAAATGAGCGCAACGGTTGCGCAAAATAATAAAAACGCCACCATGACCAAAAACTTGGCGATGGAAACTGCGGAATCGGCGAGCGCCAGTGGTAAAGCGGTAATGGATATGGTTAACGCTATGCGTAATATCGCCGATAAGATTTCAGTGATTGATGATATTGCTTATCAAACCAACTTATTAGCTCTGAACGCGTCGATTGAAGCCTCACGTGCAGGCGATGAAGGGCGTGGTTTTGCGGTCGTTGCGGCGGAGGTTAGAAAACTTGCTGAGCGTTCCAAATTAGCCGCAGCAGAAGTGATTGAAATGGCGAATGCCACGGTGAATGTATCCGAGCAGGCGGGTAATCAGTTGATGGAAATTCTGCCGAATATTGATAGAACCTCGGAATTGGTACAAGAAATTTCTGCGGCTTCAGAAGAGCAGTCCTCTGGTTTACATGAAATCACCTTTGCGATTTCGCAATTAGATAAGGTTGCGCAGCACAACGCTACTGCTGCCTTACAGTTAAGCAAAATGGCGAATGAAATGGATGCATCAGTTGATAAGCTAGGTACGGCGATTCGATTCTTTAATCTTGAGCGGTAATTGATGATGACGACAACGGATAAAGCAGAACTTTTTAATCAGTTACTGGAATTGATTGGCAATTATTCAGGGTTAAAAGAAACTGATCCTTTGCGCCGTAAGCTTGAATTTATTCTTAAAGGCTTGCCCGCGCCACAAATGGAGCAATGGATTCGTTCGATTCAATTGGATCCACATAAAACCGAATTATCCGCCTTGGTGGAAGACTTAAATAATCACGAAACCTATTTTTTCCGTGACCAAGCGCAGATGCGCGCGCTAGAAACCCATATCTTACCTAAAATGATTCAGGATAAGATTAACCGCAAAGAACAAACCATTCGTATTTGGTCGGCGGCGTGTTCATCGGGCGAAGAAGTCTATACCTTGGCCATGTTGTTGTTGCAAACCTTTATTAACTTCAAATTAAGCGTGGAGTTAAAAGAGGGTTTTATTTTGCCGCCGCATGGTTGGAAAATTGAAGTGTTGGGCACGGATATTTCCCGTCAGGTTATCCGCAAAGCCAAAGAAGGTATTTACGAATCGTCCGAAAATGGCTTGTCGTCATTCCGTAATTTTCCTGAAAACTATATGCGTTTCTTTAACCTGAAAAACGAATATAAAGACAGTTTGGGTAATACTAAGCGCGTTTATCAGGTCAATGACGTGGTGAAATCGTTTGTTAAGTTCGATATTTTTAATTTAATGAGCATTCACCCGCCAAGCACCGATTTTGATTTGGTGTTGTGTCGTAACCTAATGATTTACTTGCAAGAAGATGCGCAGCGTCGGGTGCAAACCATGTTGAAACGTGCGTTAAAACCCAAGGGCGTGTTTATGATGAGCGCGGTGGATAAACTGTTAGACCCCGTTGCAGTTGATACTCATCGTGACTTGAGTTGCGTCTATTATGAAAAACGCTTCTGAACAAGCATTAAACGTTATTTTATTTACGGTAGGCGAGCAAACCTATGCCGTAGATATGGCGTTTCTTGAGGAAGTGACCGAGCTTGTTCCTGCTACGCCTTTACCGTTTGTTCCCGCCTTTGTCGATGGTTTGATTAATATTGCGGGTTACATCATGCCGCAAATTAATCTACTGCGTTTGTTGCAACAACCCTCGGTTGGCGTCGAATCATTAATCATCTTGCAAATTCAAGGCGTTTTTCTTTCGTTACGCGTCAATCAAATTTTAGAAAATATCACAGTTACGGTTAAGACGATTGAGCCGAGCGAGCAGTGTGTTATTGCTGAGTTTGAGCATCAGCTCAAAACGGTTTTATTATTGGGCGCAGAGCAATTAGCAGCACTGATTAAAGCCAAACCGCAACAAGGCGGGCAGACCAGTTTTTTAGGCAAACTGAAAGAACGCCAAGTTAATACCGAAAAGTTTTTTGATTATTTTGTCTTTACCCTCGCGGAACAGCATTATGCCTTTCGTTTAGAGGATGTGGACGAAGTGATTGAGTTGATGAATCTCAATGCCCAGCCCAAAGCGCCTGATTGTGTGGCGGGCATTAGTTTGCTGCGTTCTGAGCCGCGTTTGGTTTTATATTTAGCGAAGCTTATTCAGCAAGAAGACGATGGCACGGGGCGCGTTGCGGTCGTGATTGATATTGATAGCGCTTATGTTGCGTTATTAATTGATGAGTTAGTTGGCATTGAAACGGTGTCAGAAAAACGCTTGCGCACCGGTTTAAATCAGCAAGCCATGTTTGAACGACAAGATGGCTCGCTTATTCCTATTCTTGCCATTAAAGACATTATTCAGCAGCATCAAACTATTATTAAACCGTTCATTCCTTTGGCGCGTAAACAAGACCGACGCGTGCAGATTAAGCAAATTGAGATGTTGTGTTTTTCGCTCAATGGCGATCAATATGTGTTTCCTATTCAGTCGGTTAAACGCATTGTGACCGATAAGCACATCGAACCTTTATTAACCCAACAAGCTTGGTTAATGGGTACGACCGAAGTCGATGGTAAAATTATTCCCGTGGTGAATTTGCCTAAGCAGCTTGGTTACAACATTCCATTAGAACGCTTAACCGAATTGGTGATTGTAAGCGAAGGTGGCTACGACTGGGCGCTTGCAATTCCTGTGACTGAACAGGTAACAGCATTTGATGAAGATAAACTTGATGCGGTTGAACACGACCCGAATGCTTATATTGTCGGTTATGTTAATCAACAAGAACAGTTGCTCACTGTTTTAAATGTGGCCGCGCTTTGTCGCGCCAATCAGACTAAGCAAGCGGTGTAATGATGCAGCGCCAATACCTGCATATTCAATGTGAAGATTATTCTCTGCTTGCGCTTGCTGATGATGTTGAGCGGGTTGTGGCGGGGCATTGGCAAGGGGAATTAACAGAATTACAAATTGAGCAAGAAAATTATCCTTGTATGAATTTGCTGCTGCGCTTAACCGCCAATCAACAATCACTCAGTCGTCATTGCATTATTTTTCAGCAAGCTGATAGCGTGCAACGTTTAGCAGTATTGGTCGGTAGGGTGCATAACGTAGAGGCGATTGACGAAGATGATTTCGATGATTTGCCGAATTTAGACTTTCCTTTTAATGATTATTTTGACAAAGTGTATTTACAGCCCACGGATAAGCGCTGTATTTATCGTTTAAAGCCACTTTTCTTTTTGGTAAGTCATGACAATTAACGTTTTTATCGTGGATGATTCAGCAATGGCACGCACGGCCTTGCGCTTGATTTTGGAAACAACCGAAGACATCAATGTGTTGGGCGTTGCTTCTAATCCGCTGATTGCCTTAAAGCGCATGGTAAAAGCTTGGCCAGATGTCATTATTTCCGATTTGGAAATGCCCGAAATGGACGGCATAGAATTCCTACAATATATTCAAAAAAATCGCCCAACGCCGTTTATTGTGTTCTCGAATTACACAGGAACGAGCGCGGTAAACTCAGTTGAAGCGCTGGCAAAAGGCGCATTAGATATTATCGCTAAACCAAATTTTAGCGATAGTGAAAAACTGGAAGAAGCCAGTGTTGAAATTCTTAACGCAGTGCGCGCTGCGGCAAAAATCGAGAAGAATAAAGCACTGCTCAATACCCCGTTGGTATTGCCAGAAAGCGATAAGGCGCCTTTGGTTACGCCAAGAAATACCAGAGCGGAGCAAGAAGAGTTGCCTGATATTGCCTTGCCACGTCAGCAATATTCGGTGATTGCGATTGGTAGCTCAACAGGCGGTACTACGATTATTGAAAAGATTTTGCGTGGCATGGATGTTAATTGCCCTGGGGTTGTGATTGTGCAGCACATGCCCGAATTATTTACCAAGGCATTTGCCAATCGGATTAATCAGTTTTGTCGTATCCATGTTAAAGAAGCCGAAGATGGCGATGTGATAAAACCGGGTATGGCGTTGATTGCGCCGGGCGGTAAACACATGGCGGTGGTACGCAAAATCACCGGTTATTCGGTGCAGGTGTTTGATGGCGATTTTGTTAATCGTCACAAACCGTCGGTGGATGTTTTATTTCGTTCGGTTGCCGAGGTTTATGGCGCAGATGCATTGGGCGTTATCTTGACGGGCATGGGCAAAGATGGGGCAAAAGGTTTGTTGCAGATGCAGCAAGCAGGCGCGAATACCGTTGCGCAAGCGGAGGAAGATTGCGCGGTGTACGGTATGCCGAAAGCGGCGAAAGCGATTGATGCGGTGGAAGTGGAATTGAACGCGCCGCAAATTGCAGGCGCATTAGCCAAGGTTTTGGCTAAACACTAATAAAAGTATTCTCTGCTTACTTCTTTTTATGCTTTGCCAAGCGTGCTGCTTTTTTATCGGCTTTTTCTTTGGCTTGTTGCTGCAATAACTCGGCGGTTT
>CAZMQC010000104.1:0-1884 GCA_964568295.1 uncultured Spongiibacteraceae bacterium
GAATCGCATAAGGCTCGGCATTGGGGCTAAGTAGTTCTACGCCTAGCTGTAATGATTTGTCTTTATCTTGTCTTACCCAGCGAATTGCGCCTAAATTCCAATGTGCTTGTTGGCTTTCTTTGATAACAATAATTTCGCCAGCACGAATAGCAACGGTGGCCTCATGATCCCATTTTAGGCAGTAGCCGCCAGGACTCATGTTGACAACATTGACTTCAAAATGCTGATATTTCTCTTTATCCGAGCCTGTGAGCGTCATGGTTGAATTGCCACCTGTGCGAATGTGGTAGTCAATCGACTCCATGGTGACTTGCGCTTCAGAACGTTTATCGGAGCCAAATAAACTGGTATCCCAGACGTCCAATTTATCTGCTTGACGTGTCTGTTCGCTAAACTCCGCCACTAAGGCGCCTGAACACATCGACTTATTTTTGCCATAAACAAACTGGGTGAAATCTTTTTGCCCCGATAAAAAGAAGTGCGCAGTACTTAAGCCGACGCCTAAAACTAAGCGCGAGTCGCTTTCTAAGCGCATAAAGGTTCTATCAGTAAAGACGCCCCAAGCAAGAATTAAGTGGTTGAGCAGATTTTGCGTCATATTGAGTTTTTTCAGCTCAATTAACGAGCTTTGCAGCTTTAATTCATCAACCAGTTTTGTGGTATCCAGTGCCAAACAGTGGTTAGATAATTTGCCTTGGTAATATTTTTGATAAACAGGCGGCCAATCGCTATTAGGATCGACAATCAAACGACTATCGTCGTGTTGTTGAATCGGCACCAGTGTTACTAAGCTTGCCCAGTGCCATAAAGGTGTTTGCAGCTTGCCAATATCTTCCTGCCTTAATTGGTTGGCGCGAATACCACCCAGTAACAGTAAATAGTTATAAGCATGTTCAATAGAACTATTGGCTTTTTGCGTATTAATTTGGGTTTGCGGCAGTTTTTCGAGCTTAAACTTACCTGCCATCAAATATAAGCGATGGCAGGTTTTCCAAAAGCCTTCAATATCGGGGCGGTAGAGCTGGTAATTGCGCATTAAAATGGCGCTATGCTCAGCTAGTGCTAAATAAATAGCCCTGCTCATTAATGCGGTGGGCTTTTTAAAGAGGCTGCCCATTTTTTCGCTGGCTTGGCTAGCAACGCTGATATAAGCGGTAGCTAGAAAGTTTTGCAGCGCATGACACAAAGCAGCAATTTTGCGCGGTTGATCAGGCAAAATAATGTGTTGATTGAGGTATTTTTTCGCCAAGCCTTCTAAGGCAAAATGAATTTCAGGCGCTAATACATCAATAATTTCCATGCGAATAGCAGGGGAACAGTTTAGCTCACACACTTCTTTGATGGCCAGATACAACATGCGTGTTGATTTCGCCATATCCGCTTTAGGTAGCGTCAACACCCACTGTCTAACGGATTCAGCGTCGGTGCGACTAAAAGATAGCCCTTTTAAATCGCGTGAAGGAAGCTGAAAAACGTCATCAAAATTTATTTGTGTCATATTGAGTAATCGTTGATAAATATCATGTTGCTAGTGATATAACAAAACGAATGTGAATACAATATCATTTTGCTAAATCATTATATCAGAAAGGAAGGTTTTATATGGAGCAAAAGCGAGTTCTCTTACTAATCGAGGCAGCATAAAACCGGGTAAATTTTGTCGTAATTGCTCGTAAAGTTGCAAAGCCTGTTCATCGCTGACCATAAAATGCGTGGTACCTTTGACGGGGTCGAGCGTATGCAGATAATAAGCCTGAACGCGATGCTGGTGCAGGGTTTCTAATAATTGCTTATGACTAGCAAAATCATCATTCACGCCCTTAAGCAAAACGCTTTGGTTCATCACACGAATGTTGCGGTCTTGTAGTAGCTGGATCGCCAATG
>CAZMQC010000104.1:1984-6103 GCA_964568295.1 uncultured Spongiibacteraceae bacterium
TGCCAGTGGGCAAGCCCCGGCGAGTTTTCTTGATAGGGGAAATGCCGACGGAAACAGTAGCGACAATTAATTGCACAACTTGGCGTAGTGATTAGCAGTACGCGCCCATGATATTTATGAATTAAACCTGGCACGTTATTAAAAGCCGCTTCTTGCAACGGATCAGTCACAAAGTTTGGCGCTTCGATTAATTCCTCAGCTTGCGGTAATACTTGCAGTAATAAAGGATCGTTCGGATTACCTTTTTCGATTTGCCTTGCATACGGCAAGGGGACGCGCACAGCGAAGTCTTGATGCGCGAGTTGGCGTTGTGCAAGTTGCGTCGGCTCGATCTCGACAAATTGGCAAAGCTGACTGACGCTGCGTATCATGTTTTTTAACTCGAATTGCCAATCTTTGCTCTGCCATCTTGATGCGGTTCGATGTATCATTAGCACCCTTTTTAAACAAAATATGTATTGAGGAATTTCATGGCGACATATTCTACCAGTGAATTTCGTGCAGGTCTGAAAGTAATGCTTGATGGCGATCCTTGTTCAGTGCTTGAGAACGAATTTGTTAAGCCGGGTAAAGGACAAGCATTTAACCGCGTTAAAGTGCGTAACTTGAAAACTGGGCGTGTTTGGGAGCGTACCTTTAAATCAGGCGAGTCTTTAGAAGGCGCTGATGTAATGGATCGTGACTTAGAGTATTTGTATAACGATGGTGAATTTTGGCACTTTATGGATCCCGTTAGCTTCGAGCAATATCAAGCTGATGCAACGGTTGTGAGTGATGCGGCTAAATGGTTGAAAGAACAAGATGTATCGCAAGTGACCTTGTATAACAATGTGCCTTTGTCGGTGACGCCTGCTAACTTTGTGGAATTAGAAATCGTTGAGACCGACCCTGGTTTGAAAGGCGATACCGCGCAAGGCGGCTCTAAACCAGCAACCTTATCAACTGGCGCTGTAGTTCGCGTACCATTGTTTATTGATCAAGGCGAAGTTATTCGTGTGGATACCCGCTCAGGCGAATACGTTTCACGCGTAAAAGCCTAATGTGCAATTGAAATGAGCTGGCTTCCTTCGGCGAATCGTCAGGCGCTTGAACAACGCGCCCGTATGTATCAGCAGATTCGCCAGTTCTTTATTGAGCGCAATGTTTTAGAAGTTGAAACGCCAGTACTTGGACGCGCTGGCGTTACTGATCCTTATATTGAAGCGATTCAAGCCGATAAGCTTTATCTGCAAACCTCCCCCGAATACTTTATGAAGCGCTTGCTGGCAGCGGGCAGTGGCGATATTTATCAGCTAGGTAAAGTGTTTCGCAAAGAAGAAATTGGGCGCTTACACCACTGCGAATTTTCCTTACTGGAATGGTATCGCTTAGGTTTTGATCAATGGGATTTAATGGACGAAGTGGCTGATTTAGTTGAGCGATTGATTGGTTATAGCCATTTTGAGCATTTAAGTTACCGTGCTGCTTTTGAAGAATATTTGGGTATTGATCCTTTTCAGGCGGATATTGAGCAACTCCGTTTTGAAGCGCAGCAGCATATTAACATTGAAATGCCGCGCGCTAGCAAAGATGATTGGTTGAGCTTATTGCTCAGTCATTTGATTGAACCGGAACTGAAAAAGCGCGGCGCAGTGTTTATTTACGACTATCCACCTTCGCAAGCGGTATTGGCAAAAACTACGCAAGATGAACAAGGCAATTTAGTTGCTGAACGCTTTGAGCTTTATATTCAAGGCCTTGAGCTGTGTAATGGTTTTCATGAACTGACCGATGCCGAGCAACAAAAGCAGCGTTTTGAGCAAGATAATATTCAGCGTCAGCAAATGGGATTGCGACCTGTAGCAATTGATAACATGTTGCTTGAGGCGCTCGCATCGGGTATGCCTGAGTGTTCGGGTGTGGCGCTAGGTTTAGATCGAGTGTTGATGTTAAAGCTAAGAGCGCAAAGCATTGATGATGTGCTCAGTTTTCGTTGGTGAGGCAGTAAATGGTTGACTGGCAAACGGTTGATACGCTGTTATTGGATATGGACGGTACCTTGCTGGATTTGCATTTCGATAATTATTTTTGGTTGCAATTCTTGCCTGAAACCTATGCTCAAGTACACGGTTTAGCGAAGCAACAAGCATTTAGCGAATTGGAACAACGCTTTGCCGCCAAGCGCGGTACGCTGTCTTGGTATTGTTTAGATTACTGGTCAAATGAGTTACAGCTAGATATCGTTGCCCTAAAGCAACAAGTCAAAGATAAAATTGCCGTGCGACCGTTTGTGATTGAGTTTTTACAAGCGGTTCGTAAACTGGGCAAACAAACGATTTTAATTACCAATGCGCATCGCGATAGCCTGCATTTAAAAATGGCAGAAACTGGCATTGCGCCTTATTTAGACGTGTTGGCGAGCACGCACGACTACGGTTTACCCAAAGAAGACTTAGAGCTTTGGGCAGCATTAAAACAACAATATCCATTTAATCCACAGCGTAGCTTGTTAATTGATGATGGCGACCCCATATTAGATAGTGGTTTACGTTATGGGATTGGACAGGTGTTATCTATTCGTCAGCCTGATTCGCAACAGCCGGCAAAAACGGTAAGCAAGCACCCTGCGATTTTGCATTTTAATGAGATTATGCCGCGTGTCTGAAAATCCTACCGTGCGCTTAGATAAATGGTTGTGGGCGGCGCGTTTTTTTAAAACACGCAGTCTGGCTAAAGAGGCGATTGAAGGCGGCAAGGTGCACTATAACGGCGCACGCGTTAAAGTCAGTAAAAGTGTTGAGGTTGGCGCGGAGCTGCGTATTCGCCAAGGTTTTGATGAGAAAACCGTGCAGGTTGTGGCTTTGTCAGAGCAACGCGGCCCAGCGGCGGTGGCGCAAACCTTATACCAAGAAACCGCTGACAGTTTAGAACAGAGAAATTTACGTGCAGAACAACGCAAGCAAATGCGTTTTCAAGCACCTGAACAGCGCCCCGATAAAAAACAACGCAGACAGTTGTTGCAGATCAAAACCAGCTTGGATTAATGAGTTAACGCCATTAATCGGCACAAAATAGGTTCACCGTTATGAGCAATCATTTACAAAGTTTTTTATTCGATAACACCGATATTCGTGGTGCAATCGTGCAATTAGACGATAGTTTTGCGCAGCTTATTCAAGAGCAAAACTATGGTGAAGGGCAAAAACAGTTATTAGCAGAATTTGCTGTCGCTAATTTGCTGATGAGTAGCCATATCAAATTTGATGGCTTATTGTCGCTGCAAGCGCGTGGTAATAATCGCTTAGAGTTGGTGCTAGCGGAATGCACCAACGAACTACATTTTCGCGGTATTATTCGTAGTGACGCGGATATTGATGGCCAAGATTTTCAACAGCTATTTGATGGTGGTGCGTTAGCCATTACCATTGAGCCAACCGATGGGCAGCGTTACCAAGGCGTTGTTCCGCTAGAAGAAAATTCGTTATCGGCGTGCTTGGCGCAATATTTTCAGCAATCGGAACAAATTCGCACATGGTTTTTCTTAGCTTACCAACAAGGCAAAGTAGCAGGTTTAATGTTGCAAGCGTTGCCATGTTCGCAACCTGATCGAGAGCAATATGAAGAAGACTGGCTGCGCATTACCCATCTGGCGAGCACTTTAACACAAAATGAGCTGATTGATTTGCCGCCTGAGCAAGTGCTATACCGTTTGTTCCACGAAGAGCAAGTGCGTATTTTTGAACCGCGTACCGCCAAGTTTCAATGCAGTTGTAGCAAAGAGCGCATTGAACGCGCATTGATTAGCCTCGGTAAAGACGAGTTGATGGATATTCTGCAAGAAGAAGGTAACGTTAGTACGCAATGCCATTTTTGCAATCAAGAATATCGTTTCGAACGTAGCGAGATTTTGCAATTATTGCAGTCTGGCAGCACCCATTAAGCGATTGCCATGCCTGAATTACCCGAAGTTGAAACTACTCGCAGAGGTATTGCTCCGCATATTGAGGGGCAAGTACTAACCCAAGTATTGGTACATCAGCCGAGTTTGCGCTGGCCTATTCCGCAAACATCGCTGCTCGCCTTGCAGGGTGAGGTAGTAAACCAAGTGGTACGCCGCGCCAAGTATTTATTGCTGCATAC
>CAZMQC010000105.1:0-1689 GCA_964568295.1 uncultured Spongiibacteraceae bacterium
GCCCAACGCTGCTCGTTAAGTTGTTGGTAGGTAAACTGTTGATGCGGCTCTTTAATTGCTAATTTCGACCCGAAACGGTCAGCAGCTTGCTGAACGAGCTGCGGTAAGGTTTGTTGGTTCATGAATCCACCACAATTATTCTTGTTTAAAAACGATGTATAGTAAAAACTCTATCCTAGCAAGGCAAGGACAATTATCGGCTGTTGGGGTTTAGCCCGCTGCATTCTCGCCCGGCAAACGTTTGAACAATACCCAAGCGCCCGCCAGTAACAACATCAAAGCAGCCAAATAATAGGGTAAATGCAGCGATAGGCTGTATAAAAAGCCGCCCAATAAAGGCCCGATAACAAAGCCAAAACCTGCCACCGCGCCCACCAAACCCGCTAAAGCGCCTTGATCTTTGGCATCCACCGTTACCGAAGCCGCTGCGGTGATACTTGGGCCAACCAATCCCATAGCAAAACCGAATAATGCCATACCGATGATTAGGCTTAACTGATTGCTCGCCAGCGCTAAAATAAAAAAGCCAGCGCAGGCAAAAGGAAAACCTAAGCGAATCAGGTTTTGCGCACTCATAGTAAAGCGTTGCACCACACCGAATTGCGCCAGCAGCATACTGGCTGAGGAAAACATCATAGCAAAGGCAAAGGCTTTTGCTGCATCTAGCCGGTCAAGCTGTAAAACATCTTGAAAATAAAAGCCCAGCGTTTGTTGCACCATGCCCATGGCAATATAAAACAACAGCGCCAAGGCTAAATACGTACGATATTCACCGCCCAAGTAGCGCAGCTTGGCGCGTTTAACAGGGCTAGCTTCGGGTTTATTATAAGGAAACAACAGCAAAATCATCACGCCCGCTAAACCCGCAATCAACGCTTGCGCCACAAACGGCACTAAATAACCGTATAAAATCAAGTACGCTAGAACTGGCCCACACATCACGCCAATTTGCATAAATGCCGCCATTCTCCCCAAGGCTTTAGCACGTTGCGCAACGGGGCTAACATCCACCATAAAAGCGCTACTCGCAGGAAAAGAGGCAGACATCACCGAGGAATGCATTAAGCGAGTAATCAACAAAAGCGCGTATAACCACAAGCCAGTCACAACGCCTTGCAAGCCCAACCAAGCCGCTGCGCTAAATAACAGCATACCCGCAGTATAGCCTAGTAAACCTAACACGATAATCGGCTTGCGCCCAACCCTATCGCTAAGCCTTCCCCAAAACGGACTAACTAGCGAAAAAGTCAACGCCGTTAACGCTGACAAAGCGGTAATCGCCAATTCTTTCGGCTGGTAGCTGATATTGGTAAACGGTATAGAGAGCATTAATTGGTCTAAACCCAGCTCACGCCCCAGCATGGGCAATACCGCAAAAATAACGCTCTGCCCCATGCCAACGCTAATCATGGCAAGGCAAAGCAGCGCTGGCGCTGAAAGTTGTTTCATCAACTATTCAACCGAATCTCTAGGATCTAAGCTTTTGCCCGGTTTCAATAAGCGTGGCTTTTCTGCCATGCGCTGCGAATCGTTTAACACAATCTCGCTCAGCACTTGCGCTTGCCGAGCCGCTTGCTCGCGTTCAGCGGAAACTGCTTGGTAATAGGTATTGCGAATTTTGGCGCTGCGCCCGCCTACCGACGCCACCAAGCCTTCTAAAATCGCCACGCCTAATTCTTCACCATGCGA
>CAZMQC010000105.1:1789-6081 GCA_964568295.1 uncultured Spongiibacteraceae bacterium
CCTTTAGAAAAGGCGCAAAACGTACATTTAAAATAGCAGATATTGGTGTAGTTAATATTGCGGTTAACGGCAAAAGTCACGGTATCGCCAACCACTTGTTGACGTAACGCATCGGCAAATTGGCAAACGGCTTGAAAATCTGTGCCTCGTGCTTGAAACAGACGCACAATATCGGCTTCATCAAGTAACTGCTGTTGCTGCACTTTTTGTAAAATCGCTTGAATATCGTTTGACGGCGTTTGTGCATAAACTTGCGCTGCCATGGCTGGCACATGCTCTGACACACCTGCCAACCAATCATCTTCACGTGGTAAACCTTGCCCATCAACTGCGGCTAAAACACAGCTATGAAAATTTTTATCCAACCATGTTTTATGCTCAGCAATATAAGCAGGATAAATGGTTAAACGCTCTTGCAATAATTTACCCGTTGCAGCGGTTTTATCGGCCAATTCAACTAAATTAGGCCACGGCGCTTCGGGGTTTACGAAATCAGGAGTTACAGGCGATACGCCACCCCAATCGTTAATACCTGCGGCGATTAACTGTTGTAAAACACCAGGACTTAAATTAGGCGGCGCTTGAATCGACATTGCCTCGCCTAAAATCAAACGCGCGACCGCAATGGTCCACAACAATTCATCTAAGCTTGGTTCAGGCGCATTCGCCATTTTAGTATTGGGCTTAGCGCGAAAGTTTTGCACAATCACTTCTTGAATATGACCAAATTCCTCATGCACCTGACGAATCGCCAACAGTGTTTGCACGCGTTCTAAGCGCGTTTCACCAATGCCAATTAATAAGCCCGTGGTCATCGGCACTTTCGCCATACCCGCTTGGCGCAAGGTTTCAATCCGCACTTTCGGGTCTTTATCGGGCGAGCCATAATGCGGCATACCCTTTTCGCATAAACGCTCTGAGCTAGACTCTAGCATCAACCCCATGGAAGCGGCATAAGGACGCAGTAACGCCACTTCTTCGGCGGTCATATTGCCAGCGTTAATATGCGGCAAAATACCAGTTTGTTTAAAAATTTGCTCAGCAATATGCGCAACATAATGCAAGGTGCTAGCAAAACCCATATTAGCCAGCGCTTCCCTAGCGGTTTTATAGCGCAGTTCGGGCTTTTCACCTAAGGTTAACAAGGCTTCTTTACAACCGATTTTGGCGGCCTCACGCGCTTGCTGTAACACCTGCTCCAACGGCATATAAGCTTGTTCAATAAATTTAGGCGTTTGTGCAAATGTGCAGTAATGGCACACATCGCGGCACAAATGCGTTAAGGGGAAAAATACTTTTTTCGAATAGGTTATAACATTCGTAAATTGTCGGTCACGCAGCTCACTCGCCGCTAACATGAGCGCCTGTAAATCGTCGCAATCGGCTAATTGCAAGGCTTGTTGTTCGGTGAGCAGTTGTTGTAATGCTTGATGAATTAAGCTGTTCATAGGCTATCTATTGGTAAACTCGGCGCTTGCTAATAAGCGCCCAACACAGGAATGCGGCGAGACTAGCGCGCGCAATTCCGCCAAATTATCCGCATGATCAATATCTAATTGAAAACTGGTTAAACCGTCTAATACCTGACAGCTTAATTTTGCTTGTTCGGCCTGTTGGCGATGCCGAGCAAAACTATGTTGACCATAGTGCAAACGCATGGCTGTCGGCAACGTGAGCAGCATGGCATTCGTGCCTTCTTGCTGCGCATCGGCAATCAAGCCAACATCGGCATCAAACAAGCTTACTGCTTTATCCACATCTTGCGCTGTAATCAGCGGAATATCGCCATGCAGTAACATCACCTGCTCAATTGCTTGTTCAGTGGCATATTGCACGGCAAATTGCATCGCATCGTTCAAGCTTTGACAGTGCGGTGGTTCTTGCCAATAGTCAACCTTTTGCTGATGCGCCAGCGCTTGTACAGTCATATCGCGGCTCAGCAACACAATTTGCGCAAGCGTTTGGCACTGGGCCAAACTATTCAGCATATCTTCTAACATCGCGGTGGCCAACGCTTGTCGTTGGGTTTGGCTTAAGGTATCGGCAAGGCGCTGCTTACTCAGATGCAGGCTTTTAACCGGAATAATCAACCAGCATTTATTGCGCATACAGCCAGTCGCTAATGGTTTTTGCCAAAGCGATTTTATCTTGTGCATCTGACATCAAGGTATTACAGCACAAAACCTGATAACCCAAATTGGTTATCTCGTCGGTTAACACTCGGTCTTTTTCATCTAACACAAAATGGCTGGCAAAGCCCTGATAATAGTGCGCAACCGCTAAGGCGCTGACAGGCATATTCAATTCTTGCAGCATTTTTGCCGCCGGGCCTTTTACCGCCTGCCCCGCAATAATCGGCGAAACTACCGCAATTGGTTTTTGCTGTTGGCTAATCAAGGCTTTTAACTGTGGCACCGCCAGAATCGGCGCAATACTAACAAAGGGATTCGATGGGCAAATTAATAATGCGTCCATGTTTTGCAATGCTTGTTCTTGCAAAGTATTGAGCGCTGCTTCCTCAATGCCTTGAAAACGGAATCCTTTGACCTTAACTTGGCATTGATGCTTAACAAAGTAGTGCTGAAACGCCATTTCGCCTTGCTCGGTATCGACCAAGGTTGAGACTTTTGCATCGCACATGGGCAAGACGTTGGCGGGCAAACCGAGTCGTTGGAAAAGTATTTGTGTAACTTCTGTTAAACTTTTTCTGTCACGCAATAACTGGCTGCGCAATAAGTGGGTGGCTATATCTTGGTCGCCTAAGCGAAACCAGGTATCGCCCTGCAAACGCGCTAACGCTGACATGCACTGCCACGTTTCGCCTTTAACGCCCCAGCCTAGTTCGGCATTATTCAGCTCCGCTAAGGCATACATCACGCTATCTAAATCAGGGCTAATCCACAAACCTAAATGCTCAAAATCATCAGCAGTATTGGTGAGTACGGTTAATTGCTCAGGCGCTAACACACGGCTCAAACCATAGGCTAATTTAGCGCCGCCCACGCCGCCACTGAGCGTAACCAAACGAAAATCAGCCATTAGCGGAATAAGTCCATTTGTTTATCGCGAATTAAGCTACGCGAAGAAAATTCGCCTAAATGAAGTTTTGCGCCACGGATTAAAATCACTGGGCAAGATTCATCGGCTTGTCCCATTAAAAATGAAGCCGCCGCCGCAAGTTCATCGGCAACCGCCACTTCAGTGACTTCCAACTTACGCCCAGCTCGGTCGGCATGACCGATTAAATTTAATAATGGCTCAAAACCCGCCGTGCCAATAGCAAAACCCATGGTGCCATTGCGCCATGCGCGCCCTGCGCTATCGTTCATTAATACTGCTAACTTTACCCCGTACTTGGCTTGCAAGGCTTGGCGGATTTGTTCACAGCTTTGGTCTGGGTTTTGCGGCAATAATAAAACGCGCTCACGCTCAGAGGTCGGCAAATTGGACTTATCAATGCCCGCGTTAGCATGAACATAGCCATTGCGGTGTTCCACCACAATCACGCCTTTGCGTACCCGCAACACCTCAACCGCTTCATCTAAAATCAGCTGCACCAAGCGCGGGTCTTTATCACATAAAGGTGCAAGTTCCTGCGCCTTTTCACTTGCCGATACCTCGTCTAAATAACGATACTGATATTCGGCTTTAGAAATAATTTTTTGTGCAATGGCGATTAAATCACCGTCTTGTAAGGTCAAGCCATTTGCCTGTAGCGCCTGCTCAATCAAGCCCGCCACATCATCACCCGGCTGCACCTCGGCAATGCCCTTTAATGCGTACAACTGCATATCGACCACACAACAAAAGAAAATAAACGTTATTAAAGCCGATTGCTGCCTAAGCAACAATGGCTAAAACTATCATCTACCGAACGATTTATTCAGGCAAACCCGAAATGCGAATACCTGCATGGCATTTATATTGACGGTTTATTTGAATAAGAATTGAGGTTAGCGCTTCTGCTGCCGCTGAGTTAGCAATTGGTCCAACTGAAAAGCCACGCATTCCAGCGGCTTCAACCAAACCTAGCACCACGTCGCGCGCGTCTTTATCGTCGCCTGCCACCAAGACATCACAGTCAATACCGTGACCTTCTTGCAAATGATGCGCCGCTACGTTTTGGAAAGCAGAAACCACTTTTGCTGCCTCACCCAATAATACTTGTGCTTCTTGCGCTGCACTACCCGCTTCTGGCAATTGTACCGTACCGACTTTAGGCGGACGCAATGGCACGGTAACATCAATCACGATTTTGCCTTGTACCGCAGCTTTTACACTGCTCAATGTTG
>CAZMQC010000106.1:0-6073 GCA_964568295.1 uncultured Spongiibacteraceae bacterium
ACCAACGGTTCAGGTAAAGCGACATAACCACATTCTTGCGCCAATAGCACAAAATCCAATTCGCTCATGCCTAAGCCGCCGAAATCTTCTGGTACGGTCAAGCCGGTTAAACCTAATTCCGCCAACTGCGCCCAAAGCGCGTCATCGCGGCCGGTTTCGGTTTCCCATATACCACGAATTTTCTCAGGGGTAACTTCAGCCACTAAAAAGTCGCGTACTGATTCTTGGAATAACAACTGATCTTCGTTAAAAGTAAAATCCATGATCCGCTCCTTATTTACGTGGCATACCAAGCATACGCTCAGCAATAATATTACGTTGGATTTCGTTAGTACCTGCGTAAATCGGACCCGATTGCGAGAACAACCAGCCGTCTAACCAGCTACCAACCCCTTTCGCTTCCGCAGCGTGCGGCAATAATTCAGCGCGCGCACCTAAAATGCTCATCGCGGTGGCGTGCATATTGCGGTCTAACTCCGACCAGAAAATTTTATTGGTGGAAGATTCCGCACCGATTTTACCGCCATTAATCAAACGGCAAGCGGTTTGATAGGTGGTTAGCGCATAAGCTTCAGCATCCAAGTAAGCGCGAATCACCGCATCACGAATGCTCGGATCTTCATCGGCGCTTTCTTGGTTTTCAAGATACAGTTTCACTAAACGCTTAGCAGTTTCTTGGAAACGCGCAGGCGAACGCAACATCAAACCACGCTCAAAACCAGCGGTTGCCATCGCCACTTCCCAACCTTTACCCTCTTCGCCCAGCAAGTTTTCAACCGGCACTTTAACGTTATCAAAGAAGATCTCTGCAAAGCCTGGTAAACCATCTAATTGCGGAATAGGACGAACTGTAATGCCCTCTAAATTATTCGGCACCAAAATAAAGCTTAGACCGTGGTGGCGTTTTGAATCGGGATCGGTACGGAACATACCAAAACACCAGTCTGCCCAAACAGCACGAGTTGACCATGTTTTTTGGCCGTTCAGAATATAGTATTTACCGCATTCTGATTTTTCTGCTTTGCTACGAATAGCCGCCATATCAGAACCCGCGCCTGGCTCTGACCAGCCCTGGCACCAAATATCTTTACCCGTTGCCATACCGTTTAAAAAACGTTTTTTCTGCTCATCAGTGCCGTATTCCATCAAGGTGGGGCCAAGCAAGAAAATACCATTTTGGTTAACGCGTAACGGCGCACCCGCTTTGTAGTATTCTTCTTCAAAAATCAGCCATTCAAGCAAGTCCGCACCACGGCCGCCCATTTCTTCAGGCCAAGTAATCATGCCCCAACGGCCTTCATACATTTTCGCTTCCCACTCACGGTGTTGCTGGAAACCTTCTTCAGTATCAAAGGTTTTTAAAGGCTCTGCTGGAACATTGCTTTTTAACCAAGCACGAATTTCTTCGCGGAAGGCTTGTTGTTTTTCGGTATAAACCAGTTGCATAACCGCTCCTTCTTAGAATTTAGCGTCGCGCTTTTCAACAAACGCATCACGCGCTTCTTGCGAATCTTTACTTGCGTAAGCTTCTTGAGTAAAGCCCTGCTCCCAACGGTATTTATCTTCTAAATTACCGTCTTCGATACCGGTTAAGGCTTCTTTTGCCAACTCAATCATACGTGGTGATTTGTCAGCAATATGAGTCGCGATTTCACGCGCCGCATCCATTAATTGCTCACGTGGCACTACGCGCTCAATCGCACCTAAACGATACGCTTCTTGTGCGTCAATCGCTTGACCGGTGAAATACATATAACGCACTTTTTGTACAGGGAACATGCGTTGCAAATGCGCGCCGCCGCCCATTGCGCCACGGTCAACTTCGGGCACTGCAAAAGTTGCGCATTCAGACGCTACAATAATATCCGCCGCGCCTGAAATACCAATACCGCCGCCCAATACGAAGCCATGCACAGCAACAATCACAGGCTTAGGATTACGATGAATGGCTTTAAAAGTATCGTAGTTGCCTTTGTTAACTTTGGTAATTAAGCCGCTATCAGCTTGTAATTCTTTAATATCAACACCCGCGCAAAAACCACGACCTTCTGCTGCAATAATAATGCAGCGCACATCAGGGTTAACGCCTAAGTCTTCAATACCTTGGGCAATGTCCGCCCAACCTTGCGCAGTGAAAGCATTCACTGGTGGTTTATTGAAAATCATTTCGGCAATGCCGTTGTTAATGGTAATAGAGAAAGGTTTGCTCATGCTTATTTCCTATTGTTATTGGCGCAATTACTTGCACAATGCGGCAAGACGCTGTTCCGCTTCTTGCACAATACTTTGAATTAATTCTTCACAGGTTAGCAAGGAGTCAATTACCCCTGCGACCTGTCCTGACGGTAAAACACCTTCGCTGGGTTTACCTTCAACCATCGCTTTCATAATAATCATCGGCGCATTGGCAGACATAATCGCTTGCGCAGGCGTAACATCACCGGATTTGGTCATCGCCAAGGCTGATTTCAATAAATCCATTACCGATGCGCCGGTAAACTTACGGAATTTCAAGCCGTTTTGTAAGGCAATGATCAGCTTGCGCAAATTGCCCGCTTTTTCCATATCTGACAACCACTCGTTCAATACCATACGCTGTGGCAAACCATCCATTGCGCGCGAAACAATAATATCGGCTGGATTTTTACAATCTAAATAACGCTGTTTAGTTGCTTCAGGTACTGGGCTATTTTTGGTCAACAAGAAACGGGTTCCCATGGCAATACCGTCCGCGCCAAACGCCAACGCTGCCACCAAACCGCGACCATCTTTAAAACCGCCCGCGCCTAATACCGGTACCTGACCAGCGACAGCATCAACCACTTGTGGTAATAACAAGGTAGTTGGAATAGCGCCCGTATGACCGCCGCCCTCACCGCCTTGTACCGTTACCGCGTCCGCGCCTAGCTCAATAGCTTTTTGCGCATGTTTCGGCAAGCCAACGGTTGGCATACACACAATACCGTTGTCTTTTAATTTTTTAATCATCTCTTTGCCCGGCGAACGGCTATAACTCACCGCTTTCACACCGTGCTTAATACACAAATCGACGATTTCAGCCGCATTAGGCTGGTACATATGAAAGTTCACGCCGAAGTTTTTATCGGTCAATGATTTCACTTTAAGAATATCGCTTTCCATTTGCTCAGGCGGAATAGTTGCCCCAGCGAGAAAGCCAAAACCACCTGCGTTACAGGTGCCAGCAACAAGATTTGGGTCTGCAACCCAACCCATTGCGGTTTGAATAATCGGATATTGACAACCGAGTAGCTCGGTAATACGGGTATTTAATGCGTTTGAAGACATTGCCTTACCTTGATAAAAACCAACACTGGCAGTGCTGGCAGGTTTAAAGGAAACAGCCCACCGAGGTGGGCTATCATTCCATTTCTTAGCTACGATCACCTTTAGGGTTATCTTTTAGCTGCTTGCTACGATAATCCAATGGGTCAAGTTCGCGAATAATCGCCAACTGCTCTTCGGTTGGCGCTGCTGTGGTAGGTACATTTTCAGGTACGTATAATGGGAAACCTGTGTTTTCCACCACTTGCTCAACAGTAATGCCAGGGTGAACCGACACGATACGCGCCATGAAGTCAGGGCCACCAAAGTCCAATACACACAAGTCCGTTAAGATGATACGAATATCAACATCTGACAACTTACGTCCTTTGGTTAAACGCGCTGGGTTATAACCAATTGAGTTCACCACATCACATTCGCCTTCAACGAACACTTGCTTGCTATGATTAGGCACATAAAACGAGTTAGCGTGGCTGATAGAGTTGCCTGGCAAACCACGCACACCTAACATCATTACTTTAGGCTGTTCGTAAGTACCGCCAATGGCAGAAATATTACATTGCCCAAAACGGTCAACCTGAGTTGGACCAATCATCGCATGGCGCTTGCGGCTCCATACGTTGTCAAAAATACGCGAAAAGCCCATCCACGTTTCCGCAGCTTGTGCTTGACCCGGTTTGCGACCTGAAACAGGGTTTGGCTCAGACAACAACATCGCTTCTGAGTCGGTCATCATCAAGTCTGGATTAAAGGTTTTCATCGCCAAGCTTGCTGCCAAACGAGGAATTAAACCGATACCCGTTGCTAATATTTCGCCATCGTTACGAAACGCTTCCGCGCCCGCAACAATCATTAATTCAGCCAAGCTGTAATCTTTTGCTGGAGTACTCATACTCAAAATCTCCTCTGACTGATTAATACACAGGTACTGGAATGTTTTTGATTGCATCTAAGCCGCCAACTGCTGCTTGATACTCCGCTTCTGTTTTGCCATTGATATATTTATCCGCATAAGCAGCAAAACCGCCGTCTTTAGCAAAACCAGCATATTCTTTAAAGTGCGGCACATCAAAGCCATACAAAGGCGTACATGATGTAGGATGCGCACCGCCAGGAATATGAACAACACCTGTGGTTAATGAACGTTCCCAGAATACGAAGCGTGCTTCATCACCTTGCGCGAAATAGCTGGTATCAACGATTTCATCAACGGTAACAAACGTTTTATTAGCTGCACGAACCATTTGCTCATCTAAGTGCAAATCAGGTCCTTTAATTTGACATACGCCGCGAACATCAGCGCGTTCAGCGTGTATTAAAGCCACATCTAATTTAATCGCAGGCATTGCTACCCACTCTTTATCATCATAAGGGCTATCAACCAATTTAATATCTGGGTTGATTTTCAATACGTCAGTACCTAGACCAATTTCAGTTGGGATATAAGGTAAGCCCCAACCTGCGGCACGAAGACCTAGTAACAACATACCTTCGTCAACTTCCATCGTTTCAATCGCGCCTTTTTGGCGAGCTTGACGGAAATAAGGCTCAAGCGGAATAAAATCCAATGAAACGAAAGCAAAAACAACTTTTTTTACTTTGCCAGCCGCGCACAACATGCCCACATCTGCGCCACCATAGGCAACAATGGTTAAATCCTTCAAATCAGAACGTAGGATTTCGCGAATTAATGCCATTGGTTTGCGACGTGGACCCCAGCCGCCGATACCAATCGTCATGCCATCTTGCAACTGGCTGACTACATCAGCAGCGCTCATTTGCTTATTCATGCAGATTCCTCTTGATCATGGTTTTCATTATCACACAGGCCAATGCTGTGATTGGGCGCGAATTTTACAACAAAATGAAAAAATATGACACGACAATCAGAATATCTCTTGCAAGGTAAAATCATTTCCGAGGAAACACGATTAGTGTCTTTGCGTAAATGGCTCAATGCAGCGGGTGTTTGCTGCTAACTCACCCGCTCATATCATGTCGTTACGCTAACGCCCAATTGCTAACAGGTTGGTTAAAGGCGCTGTGCCATTAATGGCAGCAAGTTCATCAGCTGTTAGCCAGTCTGCTAAGTTAGCGCCGCTTAAGCGCGCCAGCTCCGCTAACAAATGCGCCCAACTACAGCCATTCGCTAACAGCAAACCGTTAACATCTAAAGTGCCGCCACGGTTTTTATAACCTAATGCGCTGGTTTTATTTGGGCCTAAGTCGAGGCTGCGCAAATGTCCTAATAGCGGCTCTGGGCGAGTATGCACAGCAAATACCCTAGCTCTTACACTCTCAGGAAACAGAGCGTTTTTAACCTCTTCGCTAGCAAGTTGCTCAGCCTCATACTGATCACGAGCCAAACGGTACTTACCCGGTTCTTGCAAATACACCAAGGAAGCCGCCACGCCTTTGTCTGCCAATCGCTGCCAAGCCAACAAAGCTTGCTCTAGCTGATAAGCGCCTACGGCTACCAGTTGCAAAGCACTATCCGCCTCGCCAGCTACTAAAATTGCACCTTGTTCTACTAGCTGCTGTGCTTGCTCTGGGGCGAACACTTTGGCCACAGGACGCTTAGGAATAATTAAATTTGCCAACTGCCCCTGATGAGCATAAACGTCGATTAACGCTGCGGCTGCGGTATTGGCATCGGCTGGAAAAATAACGCGTGAAACATCATTCATTTCACCGAGTAAAATTTCTGCCAAGCTCGGGTCTTGGTGAGATTGTTCGTTTTTGCCGTTTTCCCATAAATGCGAGCTAGAAA
>CAZMQC010000107.1:0-6020 GCA_964568295.1 uncultured Spongiibacteraceae bacterium
GAGTTATCGAATTCTACAGTTAATTTCGTAACTTAACCTAAGTGCGCTGCTATTGTAGTATAATTGCCAGCAAAATGTTGCAACAATTATGCAAGGCTCTATCTGTTCACTATGAAAAGCTACCAAACTAACTTTATTGATACAGCAATTGAAGCAAACGCGCTTTGTTTTGGCGAGTTTACCTTAAAGTCAGGCCGCTTAAGCCCTTACTTTTTTAATGCGGGATTGTTGTTTCAAGGCAAAACACTGGCTTGTTTGGCTAAAAGTTACGCTGCCGCAATTGTTGAACATGATATAACGTTTGATGTTATTTTTGGCCCTGCTTATAAAGGCATTTCTCTGGCTGCGTTGACTGCTGCTGCATTATACGAGTTTCACGGTATTGATGTAGCATTTGCCTACAACCGTAAAGAGAAAAAAGACCACGGTGAAGGTGGGCAGTTGGTTGGTGCCAGCTTGCAAGGTAGAAAAGTGTTGATTATTGACGATGTCATCACCGCAGGAACGGCAATTCGAGAAGTGACAACCTTGCTTGGCGAACAACAGGCGGAGCTTGCTGGTGTATTAATCGGACTGAACCGACAAGAAAAAGGTCAGTCTGAGCTTTCAGCGGTACAAGAAGTCGAACGTGATTTTGCAACAAAAGTGTATAGTATTATTTCTTTAGCAGATATAGTAACGTATCTCAAACAAAATAATGATGCGCAGCTGTTACAGCGTATTGAGCAGTATAGACAAAATTATGGTGTGATTGATTAATGCGATTAGGATATTTTATAGCAATATTGCTGGCAACTTGTTCATTAATTGTACAGGCGGCGATTGACCGTTTTTATCGTTATACCGACGAAAACGGTGTAGTTGTTATTAATAGCAGCATTTCGCCTGAACGCGCCGCAAAAGGCTATGAAATTCTTGATGCTAATGGACGAATGCTAGAGCGTATTGCACCTGCGTTGACAGGTGATGAGTTGGCTGAATATTTAACTGAACAAGAACTCAAAAACAAGCAAGAAGCGGATGCCAAAAAGCAGTTAGCTTATGATTTATCGCTGTTACAACGATATAGCTTTGTCAGCGATATAGAAGATGAACAAAAACGCCAGCTTGCCCAGTTAAATACGCGTTCGGCAATCTTGCGTGGCAACTTGATTGGTTTTCGTTCGGAATTAGAAAAGTCTTATGAAGAAGCGGCTCGTTTTGAGCGGCAAGAAAAGCCTGTTCCTGAGAAAACCAAAGGGCGCATCGCTAGTTTAGAAGAAAAAATCACTGCAACAGAACAAATGTTGGCAGGGCAATCGCAAGAAGTTGAGCGTTTAAAACAAGATTATATTCAAGCCATAAAGCGCTTTAAAGAACTAGAAGTCCGTCGTGGTCGACGTTTAGAATAACAACACAAGCTAATAATAACAGCACCGTGATAGTCTAAGGTGTATATAACGGGAATTTATGAACGCAAAGCTAAACGTGCGCAGATTAATTGCGCCTATCGTAGTTTTATCACTTTCATCTTTAATCGCCGCCGCTCTTATATTAAACAAAGAGCCAGTCGCAAAAAAAACAGATACTGAACTGATTCGTAGCGTTACTGCAATTCAGGCGAACCCTGAAAAAGCTAGCTTTGCAATCACTTCGCAGGGCGCGGTTATTCCAGCTACCCATATTCGTTATTTATCTGAAGTTAACGGCAAAATAAAGTCGGTTGCGTCCAATTGGCAGGACGGCGGTTATTTTAAACAAGGCGACGTGATGTTAACGATAGAAGATCATGTTTACCAAAGCCAACTGGCTAAGGCCAAAGCTGCTTTGCAACAAGCTGAAACATTGCTAACACAAGAAAAAGCCTTGGCGCATGTTGCTAAAAAAACCTATGAGTCCAGTGGCCGTAAAGATGATGATGAAGCTTCACGCGCCTTGGCGTTGCGCGAACCGCAGCTGGCTTCCGCGCAAACTCAATTAGAGTCAGCACAAGCGGATGTAAACGCTGCTGAAATCATGCTAGAAAAGACCAAAGTTCGGGCACCATTTACGGGCATTATTAACAATAAAGCGGTTGATATTGGTCAGGTCATTGGCACAGGACAATTACTTGCTGATTTCTATGATGTCGCAAAAGCAGAAATTCGTGTGCCTTTAACGTTGGCGCAACAAGCTTATTTAGATTTACCACCATTATCAAAAACAGCCGATATACCGGTTGAGGTGATTTATAAAACCGCAGGTGAAACACATCGGTATGCAGCTAAGTTAGTGCGTACTAGCGGTGTATTAGATGAAGCCACGCGTGTGTTGCATGGCATTATTTTGCTGGATGATCCATACAACTTGGCGCAGCAAGATAAAGCGGTTTTGCCTTTAGGTGCATTTGTTGAAGTCAATATCAGCAGTGTTGAGCAAGCCAATGTTATTCAGTTGCCCAGTCGTTTATTACGGCCAGGCGATCGTATTTGGGTTGTCGATACCGATAATAAATTGCGTTTAAGAGACGTTAAATTATTACCGTCACGTGAAAAAACGATTTATATCAGTAGCGGTATTCAACCTGATGATCGCATTATTGTGAGCAGTATTGTTGACGCCTACCCTGGCAATCCTGTTGAAGTGACCATGAAAGAAAGCGTGGAAAACTAATATGCAGGATGTCAAAACTAACGGTGTTATTGCATGGTTTGTTGATAATCATGTGGCTGCAAACCTATTGATGATTTTTATTGTGATAGCTGGTTATTTATCGTTATCACATATTCCTAAAGAGCTGCTGCCAAAAAAAGAAAACCGCTCTATCTCCATTTCAATGAGTTATCCCTCTGCCTCCCCCAAAGAGGTACAAGAGGGCATTGTTTTAAAAATTGAAGAAGCAATTTTAGACGTTCAAGGTATTCAGGATGTGCATTCAGTCGCTTCACTCGGCAGTGCGAATATAAGCGTGACCGTAGAGGAAGGGCAAAACGTTCGCTATGTTCTAGAAGATATTCGTACCGCTGTGGAGCGTATTAGCAGTTTCCCAAAACAGGCTGAAAAACTGAGAGTCAGTTATAGCAAGGGCAGCACGCTAGCGCTCAATATTCAATTGTTTGGCGAAATGGATGAGCGCACGGCTAAAGTGTTACTGCACGATATGAAGCAAGAATTATTATCTTGGCCGCATATCAAAAAAGTCAGCTTATGGGGCGATAGACCTTTTGAAATTGCGGTTGAGATTCCGCAATACCAATTGTTAAAACATAATTTTTCTTTGCAGCAGGTTGCCGAACGCATTCGCATGGAGTCGGTTAGCACCCCTAGCGGTGGTATTCGAGCAGAAAATGGCAACATTCTTATCAGTGTCGATAGTCAGTCTTACCACCGTGAAGAATTTGAAAATATCGTGTTATTTACGGCGGCGGATGGTGCGCAAATTCGAGTGCGTGATGTGGGCGTGGTTATTGATGATTTTGTTGAATGGAATGCGCATGCTTATTTTGACGGTCAGTATGGCGTGGGAATTGCCATACATGCTTTAGATGATCAAGACCTTTTGCAAGTCTCTGAGTCAGCTAATAAGTATGTTGAAGCCAAACGAGGTGATTTACCTGAAGGCATCAATATAACGGTTTGGGCGGACACCGCCTACTACTTGGGCGATCGCTTAAATAGTATGGTGAGCAATCTATGGATGGGGGCGGCGTTGGTTCTATTGCTAATGATGTTGTTTGTGCCGATTAAAACGGCGTTTTGGGTTATGCTCGGTTTGCCTGTGTGCTTTTTTGGCACCTTCATCGTGATGCCAGTGGCGGATATTAGCTTTAACATGATTTCCTTGTTTGGTTTCATCGTGGTTCTTGGGATTTTGGTTGATGATGCAATTGTTATCTCGGAAAGCGTTGATGATGAGATAAAAAAATCAGGCTTTAGCCGCGATAGCATTGTTATCGGTGCAGAACGTGTTGCCGTGCCCGCAACCTTTGGTGGCTTAACCAATATTGCGGCATTTATGCCATTGTTATTCACCGCAGGTCCTCAATCGCATTGGCTATTTGCGATTGGTTATATTTTCTGTGTCACGATGTTATTTTCGATTTTGGAAACGAAAGTTATTTTACCTGCCCATATTCACGGTAGCGGTAAGCCTTGGATGTGGGGACCGTTTGGTTCACAGTTTCGTATGCAAGAAAAAGTGAGCGCAGGGCTACAGCAATGGCTTAAAAAATACTATACGCCATTTTTGCAAATGTGCGTTAATTTCCGCTACTTAACCCTGTCGGTGTTTGTTGCTATTTTCATTTTAAGCGTCAGTCTGGTGAAGTCGGGTATGATTGCTTATATCTTGCACCCACCTGAACCAAGCGATTACTTGCAAGTGTCTTTGGCGATGGCAGAAGGTACCTCGGAAGAACAGACTGAAGAAGCTATGCAGCGTATTTACCAAGCTTTATACGTGCTTAATGATGAGTACAAGCAAACCTTTAATGACTCGGAAGGCTTTATTCAGCACGAGTTCCGCTATAGTTCTGGCGGTTTAGCAGGCGCATTTTTTGTTGAATTAGTCAAAGAAGAAAACCGTAAATGGAATAGCTTTGAGATCGTTGATGCTTGGCGTGAAAAAGTCGGTAAGGTTGACGGTGCAGATGGTCTTGATTTTTCTAGCGTTGGAGCAGGCGGCAGTCGTAACATCTCCTTTGCGTTGGTCAGTAACAACGAAGAAGCATTGAAATTGGCGGCTAATGAGTTGCTTGATGAGTTGCACGGTATTAAAGGTGTTGCCAACGTCAATAGCTCTTTAGATGGGCAGCGGCAAGAATATATTTTGCATCTAAAACCACAAGCGCAAGCGTTAGGCTTAACTTTAGCGGGTGTTGCTCTGCAAGTTAAAGAAGCATTTTACGGTGCAGAGGCACAGCGTATTCAACGTGATAAGCAAGAAATCACGGTGATGGTGCGTTACCCTAAAGACAGCCGCTCTAGCGTACAAGATTTAGAAAATATGCCTATTCGTTTAAGTAGTGGCAAAACGGTTCCATTACACGAACTTGTAGATATTGAGTTTGTCATGTCACCGACCCGCTTAACCCATTCCAATGGCAAATTGGCGGTGATTGTCTCTGCGAAAATTAACCATGATATTAGTGAGCCGGGGCCTATCCGTAATAAAATTAATCGTGAATTTTTACCGGAGTTATTTAAAAAATATCCTAGCGTTTCATCGCAACTAGAAGGCTATAACAAAGAAGAAAAAAGCATGGAGCAAAGTATGCGTACTAGCTTCTTGTTCGCTTTATTAGGTGTGTATGTGTTACTGGCCATTCCGCTTAAATCCTACTCGCAACCTCTGATCATTATGACGGTTATTCCTTTTGGTATCGTGGGTGCAATTTTGGGGCATGGTTTGTTAGGCTATCCATTTAGCATGATGTCTATTTTTGGCGTCATTGCACTGACAGGGGTGGTGGTTAATGACAGCTTGGTGATGGTAAGTTTTGTCAATCACTCGGTGCGAGAAGGTGAAAGCCGTATTGATGCTATTATGAACGCGGGACAGAAACGGTTTCGCGCCATTATTTTGACTACATTAACCACCTTTATTGGCGTGTTGCCGATGATTTTTGAAACGTCGATGCAAGCGGCCAATATGATTCCAATGGCAATTTCATTAGGTTTTGGTGTGCTATTCGCTACTACGGTCACATTGATTTTAATTCCATGTCTTTACATGGCGTTGCATGATATTCAGGACGCGTTGGGCAATTATTTCTTCGAAAAAGTAAGCGACTAGCTTTTATCGGCAATCTCAGCCATTAGCTGCTGAAATTGCTGATAACGCTTTTTTAAGGCGCTATTAGGTTTAGGCGCAAACTGCTCTAACGGCAATTGCGCTGTAGTACTTTCAATTTGCAAAATAAAAAATGCCGCGCCTCGCGCAGAGGCTTCATGATCTTGTGTGCGCATAACCTGTAAACCGCTGCAATCTGCTAGTTTTTGACAGAGTTGCGCTGATTGCGCGGATGCTAATAAAACAGCGTCGATGGATTGCAGCATCTCAT
>CAZMQC010000108.1:0-6003 GCA_964568295.1 uncultured Spongiibacteraceae bacterium
TGGAGATGGTGGGTTAGTTGTTTGTTGAGGCGGTTGGTGCTTTCAAGCTGCGGCGCATAGCGAAGATTTAACACACGCCGTGAATCCGTCCTTGGAGGCTTCTGTTTTGCATCCATGCAAAACAGAGTGTTAAATCCTCGCTATGCACCTTTTAGCGCGTTAAAACGCAAGTTTAGGCAGTGCGTTTACTATCTTCATTGTCTCCAAACTCACAGTGATAACGCGCTGTAGCAATTCTAGCGGATAGGCTGGGTTATTCATGGTTTCGATTGCCCATTCGTTGGCATCATTGGTGATACGACTTTCTTTATGAGTGGACACGCCTTGGCGCTCCATTACCCACGCAATAGCGGATTTGCCGTTGACCACATAGTCGTAAGCTTGTTCGGGTATCTCTTCTAGTGTGATTTTATCGTTATAAATAATCTTGCTGATGTCGTTTACGCTTTTACCCGTTTCGGCATGTTGTTTTTTGCCATGCTTCATTTTACAGACGTAAAAGTCTGCCGCGCTTGCGCCGTTCACAATGCCGCCGCTGTATTTGAATTTGCCTGTTATGTTAACGGGGTATTTTTCAACCGTTTCATAGTTAAGGTGCAAGTCAGCAAGCTTTCGTCCTGCGTCGCTGAACGCTTTAAACATCGTATAGGTTTTAACACGCGGTATGCGTGGCAGTTCTTTGCTTAGGTTATGCTCAAAGCGCTGGCGGTAATCTTCACTATGCAAAATGCCGTAAACGTAATAAAACAAATCTTCTTTGCTTATTGCTTGTTCTGAGTAAGCTTGCTGGAAGTGGGCTAAACCTTCATCCGTAATCGCATCACGGCGTTTTAATCCTGCCTCATTTATTTTTGCTTGGTCGGCAAATAAATCACCGTTGCTTTCTTGTGCTTGCTCGTCGTAAAGATAGAGTGGGAAGCATTGTCCTTTTTCAATATTGTCTAAGCAGGGCAGATAATTGGAAATTAAGACGGAAAAAGTTTTAGCGCCAACTCCTGTGGCTTGAATAACCAAGTTTTCCGCATCGGCTGTTGGGAAAATACGTGGTTGTTGATAAACCATTTCATTAAAGCGGCGATTGAAATACATCCATTGCTTAGTAAAAGGTCGGTAGAGCGACTGGAAAACGGACTTATCTTCAAATTCAAACTCAGAATTTTTGGCTAATTCCTGTTTTAACGCTCTAGTCCAGCTAATCTTAGTTGGGTCGGCATCAATAAAATTATCTACGGCAGACTGCCTAGCCTTCCTATCTAGTCCCGGATGGTGAGCATTAAAGCGTTCTAGTTCTAAGTTGTACTTAGTTATCATGCCTTCCATATTGCAAACCATTTGATTCCTACTTGAGTTATAAACCCAAGCATCACGATTTGTAGCAACGCCTAAAGAAAAATTATCAAACAATCTTTTCTCAGGATGCTTAGATTTATCACCAAGAGCAATATGCTCAGCAAAGCTATCATCACGTTGACTTAGCCAATCGCCGTGTGCGTCAGGTGTAATGGTTTGCCATTCAGGTATGCCCTTAATACTTGCAAAATCAGCAATGCGACTTAGTTTTTCATCACGGGTGAGGTAATCGCCTATATCGTGAAATAAAATCTTGCCATGCTCTTTAGCATTAGGATTTTTAACCAGAATTGAAGCAACAACGGGGGTGCGTGTTCCCATGCCAAAAATGTTATCACGCTCTTTACGTCTTAACTCTCCTGAAGTTCTGGCATTACCTCGCAAATGAAACACATAAAGATTACTAAATTCCTCAGCCAAGCATTTACGCATACCATCGGCTGTATTCGCTTCTAAAAAGCCGCCATTGGTGACAAAGCCAATCACACCTTGCTCGCCGATACGGTCGGAAGCCCAACGAATAGAGCGGATATAACTATCGTACATACCTTTGGAAAGCACCGCTTTAGAACGAGCAACATAAGTCGTTCTGATACGCTCATCTAAGTCGTGATATTCTAAATTCGCGTTATTATCATTTTCGCTTGTCTGCCCAATCGAATAGGGTGGATTGCCAATAATTACACGAATATCCAACTGCTTTTGGCGCTTGCGACGGGCGCTATTTTCCTCAAGCAACACATCAATCATGTCTTCGCTTTCGTACATTTGGAACGTGTCGGTTAAGCAGATACCTTCAAACGGTTCATAGTCCACACCAAAGATAATCTCGCTATCTTGTTCACGCCCTGTAACATTACCCGAAATGATGCCGTGGTAGGCGGCTTCGATGTTGATAGCAGCGATATAATAAGCCAGCAATACAATCTCATTGGCGTGGATTTCGTGCTTAAACTTATGTGGCAATTTATCGGTTGGAATAATGCCGCTTTGCAGCAAGCGCGTTATGAATGTGCCCGTACCCGTAAACGGGTCGATGATGTGAACATTCTTATCCGCTAGGCTTGTACCAAACTCATCATTTAAAACGTCTTCAACGCTGCGAATGATAAAGTCCACTACCTCGACGGGTGTATAGACTATACCCAAACGATCTTTTAAACGCGGGAAAGCCTTTTCAAAAAAGTTATTGTAAAGCTCGACAATAATGCGCTGCTTACCCTCAGCGCTTTCGATACCATCGGCGCGCATTTTTACAGAGTCGTAGAAGCTTTTTAGTGTATTTGCTTCTTTGTCGATATGGTGTGCTTCCAGTGTTGTAACCACGTCTTGCATTGCTTTGGAGATAGGGTTTTGAGCGGCAAAGTTATAATCTTTGAACAATGCTTCAAACACAGGCTTGGTAATCAAATGTTGAGCCAGCATTTCAATGATTTCTTCGTCGCTAATCGAGTTGTTTAAATCGTCTCGCAATTCAGAAGCGAATGCATCAAATGCTTGGCGCTCTTTGCTGTTGTTATCGTTTTCTAATATAACCTTTATACGGTCGATATGGGTATTGGCGATTTTCGCAATATCATTTGCCCAATCTTCCCAGTGAAAACGGTTGCCACATTTTTTCACGATTTTGGCGTATAAGGCACGCTCGATTTGTCCCACTTCAAAATTGATTTGGTGTTGATAGCTAGGATTGGGTAAGTCACTTGCTACGCCTATGCTGCTGCCTAATGCTTTGGCGGCCGATTTTTGGGTTTTGTTTTTTGCTTTTTGTTTGGGCAAAACATTATCGGCGACCGCGACGACTTCCATTTTGCTAGGCATCGTGCCTGTAAACTCAAGCTTGTTAATCATGGCATCAAAACGGTCGTCGTGTGAGCGCAGTGCGTTTAATACTTGCCAAACTACACGATAGGTTTCGTTGTTGTTAAGCGCTTCTTCAGGCTCGATTCCTGCTGGGATCACCACGGGCAAAATAACGTAGCCTAATTCCTTACCTTTGGCTTTACGCATGACCCTGCCGACCGATTGCACCACATCGACTTGCGAGGAACGCGGCGTTAAAAACAATACAGCATCAAGTGCAGGAACATCTACCCCTTCGGATAAGCAGCGCACGTTAGAGAGAATGCGGCAGATGTTGTCGTCAGTTTCGGCTTTAAGCCACTGTAGTTTGCTTTCTTTTTCGGTGGCATTCATCGAGCCATCGACGTGTTCCGCCTCGCATATCATGGATAACGAGGCAGGTAGCTGCGTGTGTTGATCGTTAGTTAAGCGTTCTTGTTGTTCAACGGCTTGGTAGGTTGCGACCACAGCGCCAAACATTTCGGCGATTTGTTTGGAGCTAACTTTGTGGTTTTTGCCTTTGAATTCTTTTTCAATCACTTGGCAAAAGGCTACTGCACGTTTCATCGGTTGCGAGAGCGTTTGATCACCTTCAAATAATCCTTGCTTGGATAGCGCTTTCCAGCATCCCACAATTTTGGCAGCATCATCGACTTTTAGACTATTGTTCTGATCTTTGAGTAGATCTTGCAAGCGGCGGCTAACGTGTTTTTCCTCGACCGCTAATACGATTACTTTATAATCGACTAAGAGGCTTTGTTGTACAGCACTAGAGAAGTTGATGACGTGCAGTTCTTTACCATAAACGTTTTCATCATCCATGGAGTAAAGCGTTTGTACACCGTCTGTGCCTTTGGCATCGTCGCTATAAATACGCGGGGTTGCGGTCATATACAGGCGCTTTTTGCCTTGGATAAAGGCGTTGTTGTGGACGCGCACAAAAGCGGATTCATCTTCACCTGTAAAGGTTGCGCCTGTGGTGCGGTGGGCTTCGTCGCAGATAATTAAATCAAATTCAGCCATGCCCGCTTGTTGCGCTTGGTTTAATACTGCAATCGAGTGGTAGGTAGAAAATACCACGGTCATGGCTTGGCTGTTATGGTAAGCCGCAAGTTGTTTGGCGAGTGATGGCGCATTGGTGGTTGCGGGATATTGTAAATCGCTTACCCCTGTGACCAGCATATCATCGTCGGCATTATGCTTTTTGCCTACGTCGCTGTCGGAACAAACCGCAAAACTATTTAACGGTACTCGACCTTGTTGCGTCCATTCGGTTAAGGTTTGCGAGAGTAAGGATAGGCTAGGCACTAAAAATAATACCTGTTTGCCTACGCCTGCCATGGTTTCTGCAATACGCAATGAGGTAAAAGTTTTGCCTGTACCGCAAGCCATTATTAGCTTGCCACGGTCGGCATCTTTTAAACCGTTAATAACGTTATCGTGCGCTTCTTGTTGATGAGGCCGCAGGTCGTACTTCGGGCGTTCAATAATTGCTTGCTTGCTGAGATATTGCGCCCAGTCAATTACGCTATTTTCAAGGTGGAATAAGTCAATTTTAGCCACGGGTGGGTTTTGGTTTTCTAAGGACTCGCTAGCGTTTTTTGACCATTTATCGGTAGTGGTGATAATAATGCGATAACTAAAGTAGCTTTTACCCGATGCGGTAAAAAAGCTGTCTATATCCGCTTTTTGTAGGGTTTTATCGGCACCATAATTTTTACATTGGATAGCATGGTGTTGATCGTCTTTTGTGACGGCAACCAAATCAATGCCTGTGTCCTTTTTATGGGTGATGCCGAGTTGTTCGCCATACTGTTCAACCCAATCCCCATATAGATAAACGACTTGGTATTTTTCTTTATAACAAGGTTCCGTTTTAAAATACTGCACCATCAGTTTTTCAAAACTTGTGCCTTTGTCACGCTCGGTTAAGGTTTGTTCGCGGAATTGGGTCAGTAATTGTTGTAATGGCGACATGGTTATTTTTATAAAAACGCTCAAGGAGGATAAAGTATATAGAAATACAAGATGGATTAACAAAAATTGTTGGAGGCTAAATCTAGTTGGGGCGCATAATTATCTAAAAATCAAACGCACCAACACTCACAAATTCCGTGGACACTCGTTATAAAACCAACTCTCTAAAATAGCGCACGCCGCCAACGCATCCACTGCATTTTTTCGATAATTATCTGATGGTTTAAGCGCTTTAGCGGCTTCCGAGCTTAGCCGCTCGTCCCATAAATAACTTGGTAAGCCAAAACGCCCATGCAAACGCCGTGCAAATTTACGCGCTCGCAGGCACATGGCGTTTTCGCTACCGTCCATATTCAACGGCAATCCCGTTAACAGCTCGTCGGGCTGCCATTCTTGAATGATGCGCTCTATTTGCGTCCAATCAGGAATACCATCTTTGGCAGGTATTTCTGCCACTTCTTGCGCACTTTGCGTAAGGGTTTGCCCCACCGCGATACCAATACGCTTTGTGCCAAAATCGAAAGCCAGCACTCGCTTTGCCGTTTGCATTAGGCGTGCCCAAATGTGTCAGACAATTGGTGATACTGCACACCAATTTGGCTGAGCGCGAAGGATAAACGTTGCTCTGTTGGCTGAGAGAGAATGGTCTGTGGCGCTGCGTCAATCGCCAACCAAGCATTTTGCAAAAGCTCTTGCTCTAATTGCCCAGCGCTCCAACCTGCATAACCTAGCACTAACCAAAAATCGCCAATCTCTTCGCCTTGCGCCAACGCATGTAGCACATCAACGCTAGTTGTTACCGATAAACCATCAGGCATTACTACTTCACCTTTC
>CAZMQC010000109.1:0-1061 GCA_964568295.1 uncultured Spongiibacteraceae bacterium
AAAATCCAAATCGAGTGGTGATGGATATTAAAGGTGGCAAGCTGGCAGCCCAAACTACGCCGATTGATTGGAAGGGTAGCCCTGTTGCTGATATGCGTACTGGAACACATGAAGGCGCTTTGCGCGTTGTGTTTGACTTATCGGCTGCGGTAACGCCGAAAAGTTTTTTGTTGAAAAAAGCCGAAGGCTTTAACGATCGCTTGGTCTTGGATTTGCAGGATGCCACCGTTAACAAACCAGTTGCACGCCAAGCGGTTGATGCCATTCAGCAGGAAAAACGCGATTTAATTATTGCGATTGATGCGGGGCATGGTGGTGAAGATCCGGGTGCTATTGGTCCGAATAAAGCGCAAGAGAAACACGTGGTATTAGCGATTGCCAAAGAATTAGAAAGCTTATTAAAAAAGCAAAAAGGCTATCGCCCCGTTTTGCTGCGTACAGGTGATTACTACATAAGCCTAGGCGGGCGTCGCGAATTAGCACGAAAAGCGCAAGCGGACTTATTTATTTCCATTCACGCAGACTCTTTTGATAAAGCGACTGCCAACGGTAGCTCGGTGTTTGCTTTATCTTCACGGGGCGCGACTTCTACCTTTGCACAGTTTTTGGCAGATAAAGAAAACCTGTCAGATTTAGTAGGCGGCGTTAGCTTAAATGACAAAAGCGAAGTGTTATCCTCGGTTCTAGTCGATTTGTCGATGACGCACAAACAAGAAGCCAGTATTGATGTGGGCAGTAGTATTCTTCGCGAAATGGGGCAAATTTCCCGTTTGCATAGTCAAAAGGTTGAGTTGGCGGCTTTCCAAGTATTAAAAACGCCTGATATTCCATCGGTGTTGGTTGAAACGGGCTTTATTTCAAACCCCGTGGAAGCCAAAAAGTTGGTAACTAACGCTTATCAAAAACAAATTGCCAAAGCGATTTTTACCGGCGTGAATGAGTTTTTTTCTCGCCGTGCGCCTGAGGGAACTTACGTTGCATGGCTTAACCAGCAACAAAAAGATCGGCGCTATGTGGTGAGTAGTGGCGATACGTTATCAGGTATTGCGAGCCGCTATTCC
>CAZMQC010000109.1:1161-5868 GCA_964568295.1 uncultured Spongiibacteraceae bacterium
GTCTTTCGAACCCTACAAGATGATTTTATGATTGCTTTGCGTCCTGCCTTTTTATTTATCCATCTTATCTGGCTAAGCTTTTCGCTCGCATCGTGTAGTACGGTTGAGGTGCGGCAAGGGCCTGTAGTGAAAGCGCATCACATTATATTGTTGCCGATTGAGTCTTTGCACTTGCAGTTACAAGACAGCGGTCAAACGCTTTATCCTTTTTTGCAAAAAGAGTTAGCCAAGAAGCGCTTTAATATTATTGACCAAACGACACAACAGTTTGGCGAGGCATCTGACTATGCGTTAGCGATGTCTGGCGCGGTTTATGACCCTGCAATTGGGCGTTTTTTACCGATTGATCGCAGTATTTACATTAAAGCGCTGATTGATTTTTATGGGCAAAGTCATGATTTTGATGTGATTATCTTGCCGGAGTTGTTAATCCGTTCTGCTAATGTTTCAGGCGATGTTGCGAGCTGGGATGGTGTTGAGCGCAAAATTGAATTAACCAAGCCAGTCGATAAGCCTTATCGTGCCTTACCGACGATTGGGGCGGTATCGGTTAAGTTGACAGCCTACAGTCGCCAAGGCGCTGTGCTTTTGCATAGTTATGCGGGCGTTGCTTTACCCTATACCATTGACTACAACACTAAACCCGCCGAACTACAGCTAAAGCCAGTATTGTTTAGCGAAAAAGAACAAAAACAAGCCGCGCAGTTAGCCGTGCAACCTATCTTCCAGCAGGTGAAATATCGTGCCAAATAATTCTATTAAAGTACGCCGCAGTGCGTTGTATATGCCTTGTTCTAATCAACGTGCGTTAGATAAGGCAACGGGATTAGAAACAGATGTGATTCTGTTTGACTTGGAAGATGCGGTATCGCCTAGCGAAAAGTTGCTGGCGAGGGAGTATATTGTTGCAGCTTTAGCAAGCAAAGATTACGGACGCAGAGAGAAAATTGTTCGCATTAACGGCTTGGATAGCGCTTGGGGGCAAGACGATATTAAAGCGTTGGTGGATAGCGATATTGATGGTTTGTTAATCCCGAAAGCGGAAAGTCTTGAGCAAATTAATCAGGTGCTTGCTTTGTTGGGGCGAATTGTACCGATTTGGCTAATGATTGAAACACCTAAAGGTGTGTTACAGGTAGAGCAACTTGCTCAGCATGAGCATGTGACGGTATTGGTGATGGGTACCAATGATTTAGCCAAAGAATTACGGGTTGAGCAATCAGAATCGCGTGAAGAATTTAGTTATGCCTTTGGACGTTGCGTAGTGGCGGCGAGAGCCTATCAATGTGATATTTTGGATGGTGTGTACAATCAATTAGACGATTTGACAGGCTTGGAGCAAGTGTGTCAGCAAGGTAAGCGCATCGGGTTTGATGGTAAAACCTTAATTCATCCCAAACAGCTAGCAATAACTAATGATGTTTTTATGCCAAGTGCGCAGCAAATTCAGCAAGCCCAACAAATTGTTGATGCTTGGCAGGGCAATCAAGATAAAGGCGTGATTGTGGTAAATGGTAAGCTTGTTGAAGGTTTGCACGTTGAACAAGCGCAGCGCTTATTGCAAATCCATGCGGTAATTTCAGTATCAAAATAGCCAATTTGAGCAAAATAGCGGTTAAAAGTTCTTGCCAATGATGGCAATTTAATAAATATGCCGCTATATTACATAGCGGTTAATTTGTTTAAAGGGCTAATTTTAGCCACTTTGCAGTACAAACAATGATAATAATCTAAGGGGAATACCATGCGCCTTCCGTTTTATAAAAAACAATTGACACTCGCGGTCAGCTTAGCTACGTGTGCGGCAATGCCATTGGCTCACGCGAATGATGCTGATGAACAAGCGATCATGCTTGAAGAGATCGTTGTTACCGCGCAAAAGCGCGAACAAAATATGCAAGATACGCCAATTTCTATGGCGGCATTTAGTGCTGAGGCGCTTAAAAAGCAAGGCATTGATGATATTGAAGATGCCGCGCAATATATTCCAAACGTGATGGCAGTTAGAAGCCCAGGCGGTAATACTGGTGCAACCATTGGTATTCGTGGCTCGGTAACCATTAACCCAGCGATTACTTGGGAGCCTACCGTTGGTATGTATGTTGATGGTGTGTTTGTTGCCAAAAACATGGGCGGTTTGTTTGATGTTGCAGAGCTTGAGCGCGTAGAAGTGTTGCGTGGACCGCAAGGTACGCTGTATGGCAAAAACACCATTGGTGGTGCAATTAACTTAGTGTCGCGTAAACCAGGTGAAGAATTTAGTGGTACGTTACGTGCAAAAGTGGGTAACTATAATTATCAGGAAGAGCATTTAAGCATTGATACTGGTAAGTTTGGCGATGTTGCGAGTTTTAATCTTACGGTTAATAAGAAGGATCGTGACGGTTTTTATAAAAACACTGCCGCCAATAAAGGTCAACGAATCAATTCAGCGGGGCACAACGGCAAAGTTGCCAAGCGTTTTGGTGATTTAGACACAACTGCGGCCCGTTTCGGCGCTTTATTCGATATAACCGATGACTTTGAAGTTTTCTATACTTACGATTACAGTGATAGAGATAACACGCCTGCCTTTGGACAATTCGATGCTATTAATGCTAAGGCTGACAAACGCCGTAGTAAAGGTGGTTTGGATGGCGCTATTTATGATAAAGCCACCAACGAAGGTCATGCGATTCATATGACATTGAACTTGCGAGATGATTTAACGGTTAAGTCGATTACCTCACGTCGTGAAATGACATATAAAGACTTAAATGATTTCGATGGTATGGATCAAAGTTTGGCGCCTGTTGCTGTTACGAACAATGGGGATATGATCGGGAGCTTTAACGTCTATCGCGGCTTTAACAATGAGCAGTTTTCACAAGAGATTCAAGTCATCGGTACTGATGATATTGTGGACTATGTAGTTGGTTTGTATTATTTGAATGAGATCAGTCATGCTGAGAACAATTTTGATATTACTAACACAGCCCCAGTTCCAGTGGTACACAATCGCTATGGTGTAGAAGGGGACTCTATTGCTTTGTTTGGTCAAGCAGACTGGAAAATGACTGACGCGTTAACGTTGACCACTGGTTTGCGTTTCACACGTGAGTCAAAAGAAGTGTACATGCAGCACAGTGACGGTGTCTTTTCATTATCAGTTCCTATGGTTAAAGAAAAAGATCATTGGAGCAGTGTAACCCCCATGATTGCATTGAGTTATTTGTGGGAAAACGGCGTGAATACTTACGTCAAGATTGCTCAAGGTTGGAAGTCGGGTGGCTTTAATGGCGAAGCAGGTCCGAGTTTTAGTGGTTTAACCGCGGAGCAGGTGTTTAGACAGTCCTATGACCCTGAGAAAGTTACTTCTTATGAATTGGGCATGAAAGCGCGTTGGTGGGATAATCGTATTCAAACTAACTTGGCATTATTCCATAACGATATTAAAGACATGCAGGTTTCTAATTTAGGTAATCCAGCTGTCTATTCATCAATTACCAACGCAGGTAAGGCAGTAATGCAAGGCGTTGAATTGGACGGTGCAGTTCAAATTGTTCGTGGTCTAAGCCTAACAGGTAGCTATAGCTATCTTAAAACTAAATATAAAAAGTATGATGCAGGCTTTTATGGTCATAACTTAGCGGGCTTGCCAGAAGCTGTGTTCCCTTACGCGCCAAAACAAAGTGCGAGCGTAGGTATTGACTACAAAGTTAATGTGGGCGTGGGCGACTTAACTGCTCGTATGGATTATAGCGTAGTTGGCGCTCATAGCATTTTTGATAATCCAATCAATGCTGCTGTTACGCGTGTTAAACGCTTTGGTTTGCTAAATGGTCGCGTTGCTTTAGCTGAAATGAATGTGGGCGATAAGCAAACACTGGAGGTTGGGTTCTGGGGTAAAAACCTAACCAACGAGGAATACCGTATTAATGGTTTGCCAGTTGTTGACGGTACAAACAGCGTTGTTGGCGGTGCTAACTACTATGGCGATCCAAGAACCTTTGGTGCTGATGTGACCTATAAATGGTAATTGTTAGCTAATTAAAAACCGAGGCTTGCCTCGGTTTTTTTATGTCTAAAGTTTGTGATGGTGGGCAAAAGTAGATAATTTAAAGTTGGTAATTTTGTTAAATAATCGTTATATTTAATTTTAATTAATTTTGTGGCTATAACAAATAAGGTGAATTTTATGGCGTTACCGAATAAGAAAAAACCGCTTGCTGTAGCGGTAAGCTTGAGCTTGCTGAGTGGTGCAGCGGTTGTTAAAGCGGAAGAGCTAACAAGCAGCAGTATTATGATGCTGGAAGAGATCGTTGTGACCGCACAAAAGCGTGAGCAAAATATGCAAGATACGCCGATTTCTATGGCTGCATTTAACGCCAGCGCCATGGAAAAACAAAATATTAATGATATTGCTGATGCCGCGCAGTATATGCCTAACGTATTGATTGCGGAGTCGCAAGGCGGTAGTACAGGCGCAACCGCTGCAATTCGAGGCTCGGTGTCGATTAACCCAGCAATTACTTGGGAGCCAACCGTTGGCATTTATGTGGACGGTGTGTTTGTTGCTAAAAACGTAGGTGGCTTGTTTGATGTCGCGGAAATGGAACGAATGGAAGTCTTACGTGGGCCGCAAGGAACGCTTTATGGCAAAAATACAGTAGGCGGAGCGATTAATCTTGTTACGCGTAAACCTGGTGATGAGTTTTCGGGAACCTT
>CAZMQC010000110.1:0-2775 GCA_964568295.1 uncultured Spongiibacteraceae bacterium
CACTGCGCCCCATCTCATTAGCGGTATTACAAGCTGCTTGCAGCAAATGCGATTTGCCCGTATTTTCCGCACCAGACAAATAAATACAATCACGTTTATCTTGCTGTAAATAGTGCAAAAGATAGTTTTTTACTTCGCCGCGCTGATTAATCGCAAAAAAATGCTCAAAATCAGCATCCATACGGAAGGAGAAACCGGGCAATAATTGCTGTGTATTATTCATCATATTCCTGTAACGCTGCACGGTTTTGTAACCGCTGATGGGCATGACGTACCAACACCATCAACATCGCGGCAACTGGCAAGGCAATCAAAACGCCAACAAAACCAGCCAACTGCCCGCCTGCCATAATGGCGAAAATAACAGCGACGGGGTGCAAGCCAATTTTGTCACCGACCAGCCACGGCGTTAGCACCACACTTTCTAAAACCTGCCCAACACCAAATACCAAGGCCACACCAATTAATGGGCTTAATTCTTGAAATTGCAAGTAGGCAACCACCGAGCTTACGAGAATGCCGACAATAAAACCCAGATAAGGAACAATGCTCGCTAAACCTGCAATCACGCCCAATAACAACGCCACATCAACGCCGACAATGCTCAAACCGATGCTGTAAATAATGCTCAAACCCAGCATTACCAACAGCTGCCCACGAATAAATGCACTTAAAACCGAGTCGCATTCTTTAGCTAAAGTCACGCTTGTTGAACGCACGGTCAAGGGTAATAAGTTCTCTAGCTTGGCTAATAAAACATCCCAATCGCGCAACAAGTAAAAACCTACCACTGGGATTAACGCCAAATTAGCGAGAGTGGCAAACAAGGAAAAGGTTGATGAACCCGCACTTTTGAGCAACCCCGTCATCATTGAGCTGGCCTGCTGCCAATGGCTAGTGAATACCGCTTGCAATTCACTATAAGAAATCGCCTGTAAACTATAACCAGTTAGCGCGGTAACTTTTGGCAAAATCAGCCCTTGCGCCCAAACCATGGCTTGCGGCAAGCGTTTGATAAAATGCGCCACTTGCTCAAATAAGGCGGGCAACACCAGCAATAAAAGTAAAGTCACGAATAGGGTAATAACAACAAAAATCAGGCTTACCGCCAAAGTGCGATTGAGCTTCATCTGCTCTAAGCGATCGGCAACAGGATCCATTAAATAAGCAAATAACGCGCCTACAATAAACGGCATTAAAATCGGTTTTATCTGCACAAACGCCAACAAAAAGGCAACTATGGCTAAAGCAATTAGCAGACCTTGGCGTGAAACTTTCAGCTCAATCATGGATTTACCCAAACTAAATTAAATTGATACAAACTATCAGAGTTATCGGCTGATGATTGAAAATGAGCCGTATCGAGTAAGCGTTTTTTCAACTGTGCCGCCTCCGTGGTAAAGCGGACCGACAACTTAATCGCATCGCGATTAATGCTAAGTACATAAACTTGTTGGATAACATTGATTTTTTCTAACAAGGCTAACAATTGTTGATAATCCGCATCGCTATTAACGCCCGTCACTTGCAACGCCACTTCGTTGCTGACTACCGATAATTGCACCGCTTCTTGCTTAACCAACACACTGGATAGCCATTGCATGGCTTGATCCATCCATTGCGTTAAATCGCTTGCTGTTAACAACGTTTGCTCATCTTGCTGCAAAAGACTTAGCGTACCGCTCACCTGCCCCTCTTCCAAGGTGTCTATTTTACCAATAACTACTTGTTTATCGGCTTCCTGCTTTGCCAATACGTCCATATAGGTTTGGTCAGCAAACCACAAACGCTGGGCATTATATTCAGGTACAACGCGACTGTTAATATCAAACCCCCAACGCAACTGGGCCGGCGCTTGCCAATATTGTAATTGCTTTTGACTTAATTCATTATCGTGCAGCCATGCAATACGCCCGCTCTGCTGACTCAGCAACCAAAACTCCAACGGTTTACGCACAGGCGACCAAAAAGTTAAACCACCTTTTTGTAAAAGATTCATTATTTGCGTTTCGGCAAAACTGGCTTTAATACGCAGTTGCTGGGTTTCTGCGCCGGTTGAATTGAGCATTTTTTGCTGATAATAAACAAACTGCGATGCTAATTTATCGCCCTGCGCCAAATCTTGCGCCAAGCTCGAACGCGCCTGCACTTCTTCCACCGATGCGCCAGAGGCTTTGCTTAACACTTGCACCAATGCATCACGCAAAGCCAAGCGCAAAGTATTGGCTTCACGATCAGCAACCGCAACCGTGCTGCTATAAAACTCAGCATTGCTTTGCGCCAAACTCACACTGGCTAACACTAAAAACACAAAAGGGAATATAATTCGCAACATATTCAAGGGCTCGATTTTAACTTTCCACAAAAGTTGTGATTCAAAACGTCTTTGTAACTTAACACAATAGCAGTTTACTAGTACAAGCGCGCGACTATTGGTAAAATAGCCTATTATCCCACAGGTTTTTATATCATGTCTGAACAATCTCTCAGTTATAAAGATGCCGGCGTAGATATCGACGCAGGTAACGCCTTAGTACAACGCATTAAATCCGCAGTAAAACGCACCAATCGCTCAGAAGTGTTATCAGGACTCGGTGGTTTTGGCGCCCTGTGCGCGTTGCCAACCAAATATAAAGAACCTGTTTTGGTGGCAGGCACTGATGGCGTTGGCACTAAGCTTAAATTAGCGATTGATAGCGGTATTCATGATACCGTGGGCATTGATTTAGTGGCGATGTGCGTTAACGACTTAATCGTGCAAGGCGCTGAACCTTT
>CAZMQC010000110.1:2875-5860 GCA_964568295.1 uncultured Spongiibacteraceae bacterium
GGCCCACATTCCAACGGCTACTCGTTAATCCGTAAAATTATCGAAGTCAGCAAAGCGGATTTACAACAAGATTTCCACGGCAAAAGCCTGATTGAAACGCTATTAACGCCCACACGTATTTACGTTAAGCCTTTATTACAATTAATGGAAAACATCAATGTAAAAGCGCTGGCGCATATTACAGGCGGCGGCTTATTGGAAAATATTCCGCGCGTTATGCCTAGTCATACTAAAGCAGTGATTAGCAAAGACAGCTGGCAATTCCCACCGATTTTCCAATGGTTGCAGCAACAAGGCAATGTTAAAACCGAAGAAATGTATCGCACCTTTAACTGCGGCATCGGCATGGTGATTTGTGTTGCGCCTAGTGACGTTGCCAAAGTAACAGAGTTTTTACAGCAAGCAGGCGAACAAGTCTTTAATTTGGGCAATATCGAAGCGCACGATGCAGAAGAGCCAGTGGTAGATATTCATTAATGCCCCCTCGACTCGTTATCCTTATCTCAGGCAGCGGCAGCAATCTACAAGCCTTTATTGATCAGTGCCAAACTGGTCAGTTACGCGCAGAGATTGCCGCCGTTATTTCCAACAAAGCGGGTGTATTAGGTTTAACGCGCGCCGAGCAAGCAGGGATTACCACCCACACCGTTGAACATAAAAACTTCGACAGCCGCGAAAGCTTTGATCAAGCAGTCGCAGAAATTATCGACAGCTATCAGCCTGACGCGGTGATTCTTGCAGGCTTTATGCGTATTGTAACGCCCGCCTTTGTGCAACGTTTCAAAGGTAGGCTGCTGAATATTCACCCGTCTTTATTGCCCAAATACCCTGGCTTACATACCCATCAACGGGCAATTGATGCAGGTGACCAAGAAGCGGGCGCAAGCGTACATTTTGTTACCGCAGAATTGGACGGCGGCCCTGTCATTATTCAAGCTAAAGTCGCTATTGAGCCAACCGATGATGCGAGTCAGCTTGCCGCCAGAGTATTGCAAAAAGAGCATATTATTTACCCGCTTGCTACCCAGTGGCTATTAGATGGGCGGTTAAGCTTACAAGATGACGGCGCTTATCTCGATCAACAAAAACTAGCGCCCGCAGGGCTACTTTTTGCTGAATAAGCAACTAATCGCAAGCTTGCTTGCCTAATTCGTTATACGGCAACGGGAGTATTCACAATGAAACGATTCAGTTTAGGCTGGTTACTTTTCTGCTTAATCAGCGTTAGCCACGCGGCTCCTTCATTATTGCCTGAGCCTTTTGAACTACAATTTAAAACACGCATTTACGGCATGAATGTTACCGCCGAACAAGTGTTAAGCGTTAATAAAGACAGTTATCTATTACAGCAAACCACAAAAGCACCATTAATTTCTATTCAAGAAAGCTCAAGCTTCCAATTCAATGCTGAGCAACAAGTTGTGCCATTGCGTTATGACTATCAACGCTCGGTTTTTGGCAAAAAATTAAATCGGAAAAACACCTTTGCGGTTGCTAATGGCGAAGCCAGTTATCAAGAAAACAAAAAAGCGTTGGTTAATATTCAAGTAACGGCTGATATTACCGATCAATTAAACTTTATTATCCCTATTCAGCAATGGCTGAAACAAAGCGATAACAATGCCGAAAGCAGGCTGCTTGTGCCGCAACTGAAACGCAAACGCATTAGCAACGACACTTATCAATTATTACGCAGTGAGTGGCTGCAAACTGATTTAGGTTGGTTTGATACCGTGGTAATTGAAAAAATCCACAGCGACCCAGAGCGTAAAACCCTGATTTGGCTGGCGAAAGATTGGCAGTTTTTAGTAGTTAAAATGCAGCATGAAGATGATGACTTAGGTCACCAAGAAATCTTTATCCAGCAAGGCAAACTGGCTGGTAAAGCAATAAAAGGCTTGAATAGCATCCCAAGCCTTTAGACTTACTTATAGGGCTTGCAGGCTATTTTTAACGCGTTCAAATTCCAGCTCTAATTGCGTTAGCAATATATTACTATCCTCAAGATCACCATCTCGCCCTTTGCACTCAAGTTGACGACAAATTTCGGTTAAAGCAGGCGCTGAAATATTTAATGCGCTGCCTTTAAAACCATGCGCCAATGTGCGAATTTCATTAGCATTAGCGGTAGCGACGGCTGTGCGTAGCCCTTCAAGACGCTTATACGAATCGCCAATAAACACATCAATCAATTGAGCAAAATCATCGCCCATAATGTCGCGAAGCGGCGCTAAACTGGTCATATCTAAAGCTGGTTGCTGCATACTTACCACTCAAAGATTATTCTTACTTGATTACCCACGCCTAAATACTCAACCGAGCTACAAATCGCATGGATTAATTTTAGCCCTCGACCACTGTAGCTATTTACGCCCACCGTCTGTTTGGCTACTTTTTCATAATCAAAGCCTGCGCCGCTATCGGTAACTAATACTTCTAACGCGCTTTTTTCGTCTTTAGCAAAATAACTCAGCTCAAAGCGAATAAAGCCTTGCTCCAACGCTTGCAAGTCATCATGGCGTTTCGCATAGTACTCGGCAAAACCATCAGCCGATGATTTTAATTCAGATTTCAACCCCAACACACCGTGTTCTAAGGCATTCGAATACAACTCGGTAAACACGGTAAATAGTTCAACGGCATAATGCTGTAGCCCTGGTAAATCGGTTAAAACCTTTTGCAGCAGCGGGATTGGATTAATCATGCGCAAGCTGCTTGGGTGCAACTCAAACGACAAATTCCACTCACCTGGTACGAAGGGATAAGGTTTTTGACTTAAAACCAACTGCTGATCAAGATCAACATCCACCATGGTAATTTCAGCAATAGACAGATCGTCCGAGCGTTTATTACCTTTAATAAATTGGTTAATGGCGTCATTGGCAACCGTGAAGAACTGATCAGCCGCAATGTCTTGTTGGAAAATGGCGTGTAAACGCTCGCTGCCAAATCGTTCGCCTTGGCTACTCTCGGCTTCCAAAATAC
>CAZMQC010000111.1:0-5854 GCA_964568295.1 uncultured Spongiibacteraceae bacterium
GCAGTACCAATCAACTTATGCAATAGCGCAATACCTTCCGCGCTTTTTAAATTCAAGGCAATCGAGCGACGTCCGCGCAGCGTCACTTCAAACGGACTGCTATGCTCACTGCTTGCGCGTTCAACACGGATAACTTCTGCGCCCATATCCGCCAGCAACATGGCTGAAAACGGCGACGGTCCAATACCGCCCATCTCAATAATGCGAAAACCTTTTAACGGTCCCATAAAAAACACCTCAAAAAAATTTGCTGTACCTTAACAGCGCAAACCCAACTTGAAAAGCCACTGCTTGGAAAAAAGCTAGACGCGGTTTCTCGCTTTAACTTACTATCCTGTTAATTTACAGGTAGAATGAAATCTTTATAGAAAGCTCAGAATTGTTAACTAGACCGCATTTTGCGTTTGCCACTTTCGGCAATTCAAAGTACGACTCTAACTGAGTTTTCCCAGTCATTTAACCTTATTTTCAGCCATTACGATAAAAATTATGAATTTAAGAGCGCTATTAAAATTTGTTGTAGAAAAACGCGGTACAGATTTATTCATTAACGTCGGAGCGCCACCGATGTTAAAGATTATGGGCAGCATGAAACCGATTGGGCAAACGGCTTTAACCGCCGAGAACGTGCGCGAGATTGTCGAGTCAATTTTAGAGCCTGACCAACTCAAAGAGTTTGAAGAAAAACGCCAGATCGACTTAGGGCATAATATCGAAAACGCTGGGCGCTTCCGCTTAAATATTTATTATCAAAAAGGCGAGCCGGCGATTGTTGCGCGTTATATTGTTAGCAATATTCCATCACTATCCGCATTGAACCTGCCCTCGCAATTAGAAAAATTAGCGGTCGAGCGTCGTGGTTTAATTCTGGTGGTGGGTGCAACGGGTACGGGCAAATCCACTACGCTAGCGGCTATGCTCAACTACCGCAATGAAAATATGAGCGGGCATATTCTTACCATCGAAGACCCCGTTGAGTTTATTCATTCGCATAAAAAATCATTGATTAGCCAACGCGAAATTGGCTTAGACGCCTTGTCGTATAGCGATGCTTTATTAAGCGCTATGCGTGAAGCACCTGATGCAATCCTGATTGGCGAATGTCGCGACCAAACCACTATGCGTTACGCCCTCACGTTCGCAGAAACTGGGCATTTATGTTTTACCACCATTCACGCCAACAACGCTCGTCAAGCGGTTGACCGCTATGTCAACGCGTTCCCGCAAATCATGCAACAGCAAATTCGTAACGATTTAGCCGAACACTTAAAAGCTGTGGTTTGTCAGCGCTTACCCGTTTCGGTTGAAGGCGGACGCGTTCCAGCGGTTGAAATTATGATGTGTACGCCTTACGTACAAGAGCTCATCCGCGAAGGCAATATTGATAAAATCCAAGAAGTGATGGTGCAAGACAACGATGACGGTTCGCAAACCTTCGACCAAGCGCTGTACGGTTTGTTTATTGCTAAGCGCATTAGCGAAGCAGAGGCACTAAAACATGCAGACTCGAAAGACAACTTAAAACTGATGATGCGCTTTGGCGGATAAACGACACAATAAAATAAGGGAGGTTTACACCTCCTTTTTTTCATCCATTAAGCTTACAAGCCTAATACATCACGCATATCATAAAGCCCTGGTTTTTGCTGCTTCATCCATAACGCTGCACGTACTGCGCCACGTGCAAAAGACATTCTGGAACTGGCTTTATGGGTAATTTCCACGCGCTCGCCCTCTGCGGCAAACATCACGGTATGATCGCCGACAATATCGCCTGCGCGAACCGTGGCAAAGCCAATGGTTTCACGATCTCTTGCGCCTGTTTGTCCTTCGCGTCCATATACCGCGCATTTTTTCAAATCGCGTCCCAAGGCATTCGCTACAACTTCGCCCATGCTTAACGCCGTTCCTGATGGCGCATCGACTTTATGGCGATGGTGCGCTTCATAGATTTCAATATCAACTTCATCGCCTAATACTTTCGCTGCCGTTTCTAGCAGTTTGAAGCATAGGTTTACACCAACGCTGTAGTTAGACGCAATACAAAGTGGAATTTGTTGTTGCGCGCTTAATAGCTCTTTTTTCTGTTGATCAGAAAAACCCGTTGTACCAATCACCATGGCTTTATTCGCGGCGCGACAAGCACTGGCATTGGCTAAGGTTGCGACCGGCGCAGTAAAGTCAATCAACACGTCAAACTGGTCAATGACTTCCTCAATCGAAGCGGCTATTTGAATACCGTTTTTACCAATGCCCGCCAACTCGCCTGCATCGGCACCAATTAAGCTGCTATCAGGACGTTCAATCGCTGCGGTTAACTGAGCCCCTTGCGCCAAAGCAATCGCTTCAATTAAAGTTTTCCCCATGCGCCCGCCAGCGCCTGTTACTGCAATACGTGTCATATCGTTACCCTTGCTTTATGCGCAATCACTAGCTGCGCAACTATAAATGCTTACTGGTTTATTCGCCTGAGCTAGAAAAAGGCAAAGCTATCACTTAACAGCTTTGCCCTATACCTACGGTTTTTCTTAGCCCCTATCGTCGAAAAAACGCTTTACCCCGTCAAACCAACTTTTCTTTTTTGGATTGTGCTTATCAGAGGCGTTGCCATCAAGTGTTTCTTGTAACTCTTTAAGTAATTCTTTTTGACGCTTGGTTAAATTCACTGGTGTTTCAACCACGATATGACACAACATATCGCCGACACCACCGCCACGCACCGATGGCGAACCTTTACCACGTAAACGGAAAGTTTTACCGGTTTGCGTTTCCGCAGGAATTTTCAGCTTAACACGCCCGTCAATGGTCGGTACTTCTAACTCACCGCCTAAGGCAGCATCAGCATAGCTAATTGGCACTTCACAGTGTAAATCGCGCCCATCGCGTTCGAAGATCGGGTGTCTGCGCACCGTGATCTGTACATACAAATCACCGTTTTCCCCACCATCGCGGCTCGCCTCGCCTTGCCCGCTTAACCGTAAACGATCACCGGTATCCACGCCTGCCGGAATCGTCACGCTGACTTTTTGCTTATCTTTAACCACACCTTGCCCGTGACAACTGTTGCAAGGTTCGGCAATGACTTTTCCTCTGCCACGACACTGCGGACAGGTTTGCTGCACCGCAAAAAAGCCTTGCTGCAGGCGCACTTGCCCTGTGCCTTGACAGGTCGTACAGGAATCAACTTTAGTGCCTGGTTTAGCACCGCTACCGCTACAAGGTTTACAGGTTGCCAGATTGGGAATTTCAATTTCTTTTTTGATGCCTTTAATCGCATCTTCCAAATCCAACACCATATTGTATTGCAAATCGGCACCTGGCGCAGGACCGCGACGACGCGAGCGCCCACCGCCAAACAAGTCTTCGAAAATATCGCTAAAGCCGCCATCAAAACCGCCATGGAATCCACCACCGCCTGCTTGTTGGTTCATGCCCGCATGACCGAAACGATCGTAAGCAGCGCGTTTATCCGCGTCAGACAAAACCTCATAAGCCTCATTGGCTTCTTTGAATTTATCTTCGGCTTCTTTATTGTCTGGGTTACGGTCTGGGTGGTATTTCATCGCAATGCGCCGATAGGCTTTTTTCAGCTCTTTTTCGTCCACATTTTTTTCTACACCAAGAACTTCGTAATAATCTCTTTTACTCATAATCGTCCCATTGCTTTAAACAACAAAGCCCAGCACGGGTTTTCCGGGCCGGGCTTCAACAACATAAGCGTTACTTACTTGTCTTTTACTTCTTCAAATTCAGCGTCAACCACATCGTCATCGCCGCTGGCGTTGCCTGCCTCAGCCCCTGCATCAGTCGCACCCGCTTCTTGGTACATGCGTTGCGCTAAAGTTGCAGAAGCTTCGCCCAACTTATTGGTTGCTGCTTCAATGGCTTCTTTATCGCTGCCTTTCAACGCTTCTTCTACGTCTGCAATCGCTGTTTCAATCGCTGTTTTTTCCTCAGCAGTGGCTTTATCGCCTGCTTCGGTTAACGTTTTGCGCGTTGCATGAACCAAGCCATCTGCGGTGTTACGTGCTGCAACCAACTCAGCAAATTTCGCATCTTCAGCCGCATTCGCTTCTGCATCGCGCACCATTTTTTCGATTTCTTCATCGCTTAAACCAGACGATGCTTTAATCACGATAGATTGCTGTTTGCCCGTCGCTTTATCTTGCGCCGAAACGTTCAAAATACCGTTTGCGTCAATATCAAAGGTAACTTCGATTTGCGGCATACCGCGTGGTGCGGGTGGAATATCCGCCAAGTCAAAGCGACCCAAAGATTTGTTTTGTGACGCTTGTTTACGCTCACCTTGCACAACATGGATAGTCACGGCGGTTTGGTTGTCGTCAGCGGTTGAGAACACCTGCGATTTCTTGGTTGGAATCGTAGTGTTTTTCTCAATTAACGCTGTAGCAACGCCGCCCATGGTTTCAATACCCAAGGTTAATGGCGTTACGTCTAACAACAATACGTCTTTAACATCACCTGACAATACCGCGCCTTGGATAGCCGCACCCATAGCCACCGCTTCGTCTGGGTTAACGTCTTTACGTGGCTCTTTACCGAAAAACTCTGATACTTTTTGTTGTACCAACGGCATACGGGTTTGACCGCCCACCAAAATAACGTCGTCAATTTTGCTCGCTGAAAGACCTGCGTCTTGTAAAGCAATTTTGACTGGCTCTAATGAACGATTAACCAAGTCTTCGACCAAGGCTTCTAACTTGCTACGGCTTAATTTAACCGCCAAGTGCTTAGGACCCGTTGCATCAGCAGTAATATACGGCAAGTTCACTTCGGTTTGTTGACTAGAAGACAACTCAATTTTCGCTTTTTCCGCTGCTTCTTTTAAGCGTTGCAATGCTAGTGGGTCGCCTTTTAAATCAATACCGCTGTCTTTTTTGAACTCATCAGCCAAGTAGTTGATTAAGGTAATGTCGAAGTCTTCACCACCTAAGAACGTGTCACCGTTGGTTGCCAATACCTCAAATTGATGTTCGCCGTCAACTTCAGCAATTTCGATAATTGAAATATCAAACGTACCGCCACCTAAGTCATAAACCGCAATGGTACGGTCGCCTTTGGCTTTGTCCATACCGTAAGCAAGTGCGGCTGCGGTTGGTTCGTTGATAATACGTTTAACTTCTAAGCCCGCAATACGTCCTGCGTCTTTAGTCGCTTGACGTTGTGAGTCGTTAAAGTACGCAGGTACGGTAATAACCGCTTCGGTAATGGTTTCGCCCAAGTAGTCTTCTGCGGTTTTCTTCATTTTTTTCAACACTTCCGCAGAAATTTGCGGTGGTGCCATTTTCTCGCCTTTTGCTTCTACCCAAGCATCGCCGTTGCCTGCTTCAACGATTTTGTAAGGCACCATTTTGATGTCTTTTTGTACTACATCGTCTTTAAAACGACGACCAATTAAACGCTTAACTGCGAACAAGGTGTCAGTTGGGTTGGTCACTGCTTGACGCTTCGCTGACTGACCTACTAAGGTTTCGCCGTCTTTGGTATAAGCAATAATTGAAGGGGTAGTACGATCGCCTTCAGCGTTTTCAATAACGCGTACTTGATCGCCGTCCATTACCGATACACATGAGTTGGTTGTACCTAAGTCAATACCAATAATCTTTGCCATTTTCATCTACTCCGTAAAACGTAATCGAGGTTGTTTCTGTTAATCACTATATGGGTATAGGGTTTTAAAATTTCAAGTCTAGGCTTCTTTAGAAACCACAACTTTTGCAGCGCGTAATAAACGGTCGTTTAAAATATAACCTTTCTGCATCACATCCATTACCGAATTTGGTTCCATCGCAGGGTTTGGCACCATGGTTAAGGCTTCGTGATATTGCGGATC
>CAZMQC010000112.1:0-1325 GCA_964568295.1 uncultured Spongiibacteraceae bacterium
TACAGCACTGGTACGATAATCAGGGTTAACACCGTAGATAGCAGTAAGCCGCCAATAATTACCCAGCCTAACGGCGCCCACATACCCGAACCCGATAGCGTCAGCGGTAGCAAACCTGCAACAGTTGTTAGGGTTGTTAGCATAATCGGCAAGAAACGGGTTTTTGCTGACTCAGCAACGGCGCTGGCAATGCTCAATCCTTCTTGGCGCATTTGGTTGGCATAATCCACTAAAAGAATAGCATTGTTGACCACAATACCTACCAACGAAGTAAGACCGATAAATGCGGTAAAACTGAACGAGTAGCCAGTTAAAAATAAAGCGATGAATGAGCCGATAACCGCAAACGGAATCGCAGTAAAAACAATCAAGGGTTGTAAGAGAGAGCGGAACTGTAAAACCAGTACCGCCATCACCGCCATGACGGCAAAAAGTGTCGCGGCAACCATACCCGAAAACGCTTCTTTGCGATTAGCTTGCTCGCCACCAACTTCAAACGCTACGCTGGCTGGCACGTCTAAGCTAGGTAATTGACGAACAATCTCATTGGTTAATTGTTCGGTATTGTAACCAGCCGCTATGTCTGCGGTTACCGCTGAGGTGCGGCGTTTATCGAAATGCTGAAAACGAGCAATGGACGGCACAGGGATGATGCTAGCAATTTGTCGTAAGGGAATTAATGCGCCTACTTGATTGGGAATATGCAGCAGTTCGAGAATCTCTAAACTCGGTTCTTGATATTCTGCTAAGCGCAGCATAATAGCAAAATCGTCGCCGTCCTCGTCATGGTAAACGCCCAAGGCTTTGCCGATTAATGCGGTGCTAATGGTCTGATCTAATTGGCTAAGATTGATGCCAAGCATGGCGGCTTTTTCTCGGTCAATATGCAGTTGCAAATCGACTTTGGCGCGTTGTATGGGGTTTTCGATGCCAACTAAACCTTCGGTGTTGCGCATAAGCTGCTCAACTTGATTGGAGGCTAGCTGAATATCTTCCAGTGATTCGCTGATAATATGGATTTCGATGGGGGCGTCAAAAGGTGGACCTTGCAGCAACTCCTTAACAAAAATTTCTGCACCAGCAATATTGGATAATTCTTGGCGTAGTTGCGTGGCTAAATTTTCCACCTCATTAGGTTTTGCTGTTTTTAAGGTGAGAAATAACTGCGCAAAACCAACAGTTTGCCTAAGCGGTAAAATATTGTAGTAAATGCGCGGATTGCCTCGGCCGATATTGCTAGCGACGCCTTCAACATCGTTATATTTTTCTAAGCGTTGCTCAATTTGTTTAACTACTCGGTCGGTCTGCTCAAAACTAGTGCCTTC
>CAZMQC010000112.1:1425-3773 GCA_964568295.1 uncultured Spongiibacteraceae bacterium
AGCGTTGCTCAATTTGTTTAACTACTCGGTCGGTCTGCTCAAAACTAGTGCCTTCTGGCATTTCGATATTGATGAGCAACATGGGTTTTTCTGCTTTGGGGAACAAACTTACGCCGATGGAAGGGAATAGCGATAAACTGATCAACAAAGCAATTACAGCCGTAAGAATAACGGTTTTTGGATAAAGCAGTGCCTTGTTAAGTAGGGTTTGGTAAGGACCATCGGCAAACGCTTGTAATTGGCTTTGCAAATAGGTGGATTTATCTTGTTTGTCGTTTAACCATGCGGCAATGAGTGGCGTTAAACATAATGCGACAAATAAAGAGGCGAATAACGTTAAAATCACCATAGCGGGCATGGAGCGTAAAAATGTTCCTGGACCGTTTTGCATGGTAATTAAAGGCAAAAACGCTAATACTGTGGTGAGTGTGCCAGATGCGACAGCCCAACCAACTTGGCTACTGCCTTTAATCGCTGCGTTCATCGGGCTTTCGCCTAAACGCAAGTGGCGCCCGACGTTTTCAACGACTACGATGGCATTATCAACCAGCAAACCTAAGGCAATAACCAAGCCAACAATACTCATTTGTTGCAAGCCAAAGCCTGCTATATCGAGCCAGCCAATCGCAATGAAAATGGACAGGGGAATGGCGGTAACAATGACTACAGCGGATTTAAAACCTAAAGCCAGCAATGATAAAATCGCAACAAGTAATAAGCCTTCGTATAAATTGCTAAAGAACCCATCTAATTGACGCGCCACGCTATGGCTTTGGTCAGTAACAATTTGCATCTGAATAGAGGCGGGCAGTAAAGGCTGATAATTGGTTAAAACGCTTTCAATACCTTCGCGCACGTTGAAAATCTGCGTGCCAGCGCGTTGTACCACCGCTAAAAAAACAGCGGGTTTGCCGTTGTAACGGGCTTTATAACTAGGCAAGCCTTCATCAAATGATACAAATGCCAAGTCTTTTAAATAAACCAACTTTTCTTGTTCAGCCAAGACCACAGTATTTTCAATTTCAGCTAAAGAAGTGTAATCGCCGCTGGTACGAATAGTAAAACGTCGTTCGCCAGCATTGGCGTAGCCGCCAGGGATATTCAACGCAGCGCTTTGAACGGCAGATTCGATATGTTGTAGCGAAACACCAAGCGCATTGGCGCGTTTTAAATCCACTTGGATTTGTACTTCCAGATTAGGCAAAGCGAAAATATCGACACGTTTAACACCGTCGGCTTGGCTAATTCTTTTTTCCAAACGGTCAACGTGTTTTTTAATCTCGCCGTAACTGGCCTCTTCAGAAACTAAAGCGATTTGCAAAATACTGGTATCGGTTGGCGATGCTTTTTCGATGCGTAAAGCGCTAATATTTTGCGGTAATTGGTCGCGGATTTTAGTAATAGCAGCAACTACATCATCATATTTTTTATCGGGATCGGTGCCATACAAAAATTCGATGCGCATAATGGCTAAGCCGTCCTCGATGTTGGACTTCATAAAGTGTATATCGTCAATCTCGTTAATTTCACGTTCGATTGGGTCGATGATTAGCTTTTCCATATCTAGCGGCGTTGTGCCAGGGCTGACGATAGCAACGGTGGATGCAGAATAGTTGAACTGTGGATCTTCAGAACGGGGCATAGTAAAAAATGAAGCAATGCCCATCACCAGCAATAGTGCGAAGAAAACTAATGTGAATTGGTAATTTTGAATAGCGATTTGAGGCAGACGCATGATTTACTCCTGTACTTGCACACGTTGCCCGTCACGCAATAGGCTCGCACCTTGTGTAATGACTTTTTCGCCGTCGGATAAACCTTGGCTAATCACTAGAAACTCACCGTCGATTGTATCCAATGCAACCTTGCGTAATTGGGCGGTTGCGTTAGCGCCGAGCACAAAAATATCCAGCTCGCTGTGTTGTGCTTGAGCGCGGACGGCTTGGCTGCGGTGCGAGCGCACCAAGGCGGTTATCGGAATCAGTGCGCGCGGCTGCGTTTTGCTCGGCGTAATTACCGCATGACCAACTAAGCCTTGCAACAGCTTATTGTCTTGTTGAACTTGTAGCTCAATCGCATAGGTTTGCCAGCGATCCGCTGCTGCGGCAAGTTGGCTAACTTGGGCGCTAAGCGTTAAATCTGGCAGCGCGCTCAAGCGAATTTCGGCGCGGTCGTTTAATTGTAGTGATACAAAATCTTGATCAGCCACGGCGCTATTAAACACCCAGCCATCTCGATGATTGGATAACAGGAAAGCGGGTGTGCCTGCGGCAACCATCTCATGTTGTTCAATAAAGCGTTTTAGAATCGTACCGTCGTGTGGGGCGATAATTTGGGCGTGGCGCAAA
>CAZMQC010000112.1:3873-5779 GCA_964568295.1 uncultured Spongiibacteraceae bacterium
AAAGCGTTTTAGAATCGTACCGTCGTGTGGGGCGATAATTTGGGCGTGGCGCAAATTAAACTCTGCTTTGCTTTGCGCTGCTTGCGCTACTTGTAATTGCGCTTTGGCGTAATCCAGTTGCGAGTCACTTAGCATATTTTTTTGCTGCAAGGTTTGGGCGCGTTGCAAATCATTTTGAGCCAACACAACATTGGCCTTGGCTTGGCTAACGTCAGCCTGAATTTCCTGCAAATCTAAGCTGGCTAAAATATCGCCTTGCTTAACAACTTGGCCTTCATTTACGGCGATGTGTTGAATGAGTCCCGGTATCTTAAACGCTAATTTTTGCTGAGTTTTGTTTTGGATAACGCCACTGAGTTGTACGGGCTTAGCGTATTCCACTTGTTTGGCGGTAGCGACTTTGACGGCGACAGCTGCGCTTGCGTTGTAGGTAATAAAAAAAAGCAGGGCAGTGGCTAACTGAATTGGCTGGATACGCATAAGGATTGTACTACCGTGTTTGAGTGATGTTTACATTGTTAACATGCTAATAGAATTTACTTGTCTATGCAAATGAATGTAAATGCTGTTAACATTAAATTTCATCGAGAGCGAATTATGCAGAACAAAGTATCTAAAACTAATCACTATCACCATGGCAATTTGCGGCAGTCCTTGCTGGATAATGCGATTGATTTAATTCGAGAAAAAGGCTTTGAAAAGTTTAGCTTGCGTTCCTTGGCTGCGCGTGTGGGTGTTTCGCAAACCGCTATTTATCGACATTTTACCGATAAAAATGCGTTATTTGCAGAATTGGCGCTGCAAGCTTTTATAGAGATTTTGGAAATTGCTCAGCAACTATTAACTGGTGCAGATACTGCATCGGCTAAAGTAAGAAATGCGGTCAAAGCTTATCTCACTTTCGCCATTGAACAACCGGAAAAATACCGCTTGATGTTTGGTAGTGTGATACAAAATCCCGAGCAATTTGAGGAGTTAACGGCGTTAGGCTTACAGGCGTTTGAGTTTTTAAAGGGCTTTATTGAGGAAGGGCAGGCGTCGGGTGAATTTGATGCGGGTTCAAGTATGTTGATTGCCTGCAGCGGTTGGGCGAGCCTGCATGGCTATGCGTCTTTTTTACTGGATGGTTTATATACGCGCATTAATTTAGAAGAAAATATTGATGATTTGCTGGAACAGTACATCTGTATGTTGTTAAAAAGCGTGGGGGCTGTTGAGCAGGTTTCTCCCACTGCATAGTTGTGCAGCAGGAGAAATTTAGGCGTTTTAAATAATATCTAGCAACTCAATTTCAAAAATTAAGGTGCTGCCGCCAGGAATAGATGGTGGCGCGCCATGATCGCCGTACGCCAAATCACTTGGCAAGAAAATACGCCATTTATCGCCCACTTGCATTAACTGCAAAGCTTCGGTCCAGCCGCGAATCACTTGAGTAACGCCAAATGTAGCGGGTTCGCCACGCGCAACTGAGCTATCAAACACCGTGCCATCGACGAAAGTGCCGTGGTAGTGAGTTTTAACCGTATCGTTGGTAGTTGGTTTTTTTCCGTTGCCACTATTAATCACTTCGTACTGTAAACCCGATACTAAAGTGGTAACACCTTCGCGCTTGGCGTTTTCAGTTAAAAATACTTTGCCTAATTCAGCTAATTGCTTGGCTTGTTGGGCATTTTTAGCTTCGATTTTCTTTTGCACTGCGGCAAACGCTTGGTTTAGCTCGCTGTCGGTGATTTGAATATTGTTTTGGTTAAGAATATCTTGAATGCCCGCTTGTAGTATGTCGATATCCAGTCCTTCAAAAAAATTGCGTTGCAATTGTTGGCCGAATTGCAAACCAAAACCGTAACTTACCTTTTGTTCGTCGGTATTAAAAATAACGTTAGTCATACTTGCTCCTTTTTAAAGA
>CAZMQC010000113.1:0-3765 GCA_964568295.1 uncultured Spongiibacteraceae bacterium
GCTTTCTGTCCAAGCCAAAGCTGCGCGCTCGCGCGGTGTGTAAAGGCTTGATTCACGCCAAGCGGGTAGTAAATACAAACGCTCCTCGGTTTCGCCTGCTTTTCTGGCATCGCGGGTGTGCATGTGCAAACAATACGCACAGCCATTAATTTGCGATGCGCGAGTTTTAACCAACTCGTACAGGCTGTGTTCTAAACCCGATTTAGCGGCGGCTTGCTCCATGTGTAAAACCGCATTCATCAACTCAGGTGCAACTTTCCAAGGATCTAAACGTTCTTGCATAGCTATTTACCTCTCATTGTTAGTTTGGAAATAGCATGAACTTGCTAACATAAAAATGCCAGTGATTTTTACGATAAAAAAACCCTGCAAAAAGCAGGGTTTTCAAAGGGTTAGCAGAGTTTATTAGGCTTTTTTACAATTGAATACGCCAATCACAACTTGCCATGCAACCGCTAGTGCGCCCACCATAAAGATGACGTCGCCAAAGGTGCGGAACCAGCGTAGGTTTTGCAAAATCGGTTGTTGCATAAACTCTTCGCTACGTGCATACCATAAGCCTTCGCTGGCGCTGGCTACAAACTGAATAATACCGATCGGTAGTAAACTGGTAAGTAGCATGACCAACAAGCCGATGTTTAACCACCAGAAGCTGGTTTTCATCAAGCGCTCATTGAACACTAATTCAGGACGAATATAGCGCAATACGAGCAAGGTAAAGCCCAGTGCTAGGAAGCCATATACCCCAAATAAAGCGGCGTGAGCATGAGTTGCTGTGGTGTTCAAACCTTGAATGTAGTAAAGCGCAATCGGTGGGTTAATCATAAAGCCGAACACACCAGCACCTAACATATTCCAGAATGAAACAGCTACAAAATACATAATCGGCCATTTTAATTTGTGCATCCAAGGCGCACGGTCTTTCATGGTGTAGTTTTCCCAAGCTTCGTAGCCTAGAACGATTAACGGTACTACTTCAAGTGCGGAGAAAGTCGCGCCAACCGCCATTACTGGGGTTGTAGTGCCTGAGAAATACAGGTGGTGGAAAGTGCCAGGAACGCCGCCAACTAAAAATAATGAGGCTGAGATTAAGCTGGCTGTGGTTGCTGTTACGCGAGAAACCAAGCCTAAATTATAGAAAATAAAGGCAAGTGCTGTGGTTGCAAACACTTCAAAGAAGCCTTCAACCCACAAATGCACGATCCACCAGCGCCAGTATTCCATAATCGAAATATGGGTGCGTTCGCCGTAGAAGAAGCCTGCGCCGTAGAATAAACCGATGGCAGCACAAGAAGCGGTTAATAACGCTAATAAGTGCTTGTCGCCTGGTTGACGTAAGGCAGGCACAACCGCACGTAGCATTAACACGAGCCAGAATGCGATGCCAAGAAATTTACCCCATTGCCATAAACGACCTAAGTCAACGTATTCATAACCTTGGTGACCTAGCCAGAAATTCCATTCAGGTGGCATGATTTGCGCGATGGCAAGGAATTGCCCTACAAAGCTGCCGGCAACCACAACAATCAACGCCCAGAATAGAATATCAACGCCGAGTTTTTGGAATTTAGGATCTTTGCCGCCGTTAATAATGGGGGCTAAGAACAAGCCAGCTGCTAAAAAGCCTGTGGCAATCCAGAATAGGGCGCTTTGAATATGCCAAGTACGCATCAGCGAGTAGGGGAACCATGTGGACAAATCAATACCGTAGAAATGTTGTCCTTCAACGGTATAGTGCGCGGTTGCTGCACCAATGAATATTTGTAGGGCAAACAAAGCCACCACAATAAATAGATACTTGCCCAACGCTTTTTGCGAAGCTGTCAGTACAAAGCTGGTTAATGGGTCTTTGGCGGGTGCTTGTGGCTCTTTAGCGTCATGATCACGTAGGAATGACCACCAGAAAATCATAAAACCAATACCAATCACTAAACAAACAATACTGATTAACGACCAAACAATATTTTCTGCGGTTGGCTTGTTGTCAATCAACGGCTCATGTGGCCAGTTGTTGGTGTAAGTTGCATGATGGTCTGGGCGTTCAGTTGCTGCTGCCCAAGCCGTCCAGAAGAAGAAGTTATTTAAGCTTTGACGACGCTCAGCGCTAGGCAAAGTATCTTCTTTCATCGCATAACTTTGACGTGTTTTACGCAATTCAGGCGCATCGCTAAACAAACGGCTGTAATAGTCTGCCGTATCTGCCATGGCTTTAGCGCGGCGCTCTGTTACCACAAGCGTGCCGGTTGCTTCATCAACGCGGTTGTTACGATATTCTTGCGTTAAGCGCGCTTGTAAAATTACCTTTTGTTCGGCATTTAAGTCGGCAAACTTGGCGGCGTACTCATCTTGCGCTGCCAGCTCAAGCCAAGCGACTAATTCACGGTGTAACCAGTCTGCGCTCCAGTCAGGTGCTTGGTAAGCACCGTGCCCCCAAACGGAGCCGAGCTGCATACCGCCAATCGACTGCCATGCGGTCTGGCCGTCTAAAATATCATCATGGCTCATCAGTTGTTGGCCGTTTGTTGTAACAACCGTTTGTGGAATCGGTGGTGCAACACGGTAAACTTCGTAGCCCAAATAGCCTAGAAGAGTGAATGAAGTACCCAAGACGACAACAAGTATCAGCCAAAGATTACGATAATTAGCCATAGATAGCTCCCATGCGAGTGAGATTAAAATTTGTACGTAATGTACCAACGCATTTTAACAATATCTAAATTTTTAGATAGATGATGAATATCAAAAATAGTATAAAAATTATAAAATTAGCGATAAATAAAAATTGATTGCGCTATAAAGAGTGAAAAATTGCGATGTAACAGGCAAATTGCATTAACAGAATGGTGGTACTGAAGCGTTTACAGTATATTTAAGCCATCTAAGTTTTACCTTTGATCGAGAGTTGTGGATGTCAACGATTACAGATGCGGTATTTTTCTTCAAGGACGGTCAAATCATACAGGAAATGATGAAAAGTGAGTTTGATGCTTTAGTCGATGGCGTGGTTGATGCGCCTGATTATAAAGGGCGTAAACTGGCAGCCGTGTATTTGCAAATAACCGATGCGTTGAAAATTCGCGGTCTACTCTTTTTTATTGTTGGTTTTGATAAACAAGGGCGCGTTTCCTCCGATTGGGACGTGCCAATTAATCAATTGATGCAAAGCGCCGAGCGCGGTATGGATTTGGGCGCAGGTGTGATTCGTTTGGTGACCAAAGCCAAGTGTAATGTGCCTTGGCATAAAGAAAACTTATGGGATCCACCGCAACAAGTCTTTCCTATGTTGGCGCAGGCGGTTAAAGAAAATCGTTTAGGTATTGTAGAAAGCGATGAAGCATGGGAGTTGGGCAGCTGGGATATTCCAACCCTAGAATCAGAGCCGCCGATATTAACCGCCAGCGATATTCCTACATTAACCACCATGATTCCAACCTTGCAACCTGCGGCGGTGGAATCCAGTTTTTTTGAAATGCCCGCTGAGGTGCTTGCACCGCCTGCCGCAGCAGCGCCACCAGCGGCCAACCCTCAGGTTGAAGCGCAACTTAAACAGCAAATTGAGCAATTACAGCAAGAAACACAGCAGCAACAGCAGGAATTAACCGCGCTGCGTTCCGCTTTTTCAGTACGCATGGATAAGCTGCAAAAAGAACGCGATGAACTGCATGAAAAAAATAAAACCATCAGCGAAACGCTAAAGCAACAAGCTAAACAGCAAATTGCCGCGTTAACCCAAGACTTTAAGCACGATTTAGATAATAAAGAGCG
>CAZMQC010000113.1:3865-5685 GCA_964568295.1 uncultured Spongiibacteraceae bacterium
GTATCGGATCGTTGTCCGCAACACCAGAAAAGCTAATGCAGATTTTGGCGCAGCATTATCCGGATTTATTGTCAAAACACGTGCCGATGCAGGTGGTACAAACCTACTATAGCGAGAAAAATGCGGTGGACTGGCAAATGCTGCGTTTGGATTTGCTAGAACAGGGTATGTCGGGCAATAAATTGTTTAAGTTGCTGCCGTATATTCATCAAGCCAAACAGCTAGGACTAAACCGATTAATTAGTTTTGGCGGGCGTTTTTCTAATCATTTGCATGCTTTGGCTCACGCGGGAAACGTGTTTGATATGGAGGTTGTTGCCGTTGTGCAGGCTTATGCGCATCAGCAAGATAGCTGCACCATTAACGATTTACGTGAGTTAGGCGCGCTTATTCACTACGCCGATAAAGCAGAATACGCGCAGCGTTATCAAGCCGATTATCATCAGACTTTACTGGCACAATATCCGCATAGCTTGATTATCAATGAAGGCGGTGCGGGTGAGTTGGGCGTATTAGGGGCGCAATGTATGGCGCAATTTGTCGCCAAGCACTTTGCCGACACACCTGATTTTTTAATCCTGCCTAGCGGTACAGGTACTAGTTTATTGGGTTTGCGCAGCAGCGAAGCGATTGCAGCATCTTGTCAAGTTGTCGCGATTGCAGCGCTAAATAATGTGCAGCAAATTAATGAACTGATGCAAGCACAAACCAACTGGCAGGTGGTTGATGGTTTTTAATTTGGCGGTTTTGCTAAGATAAATGCCGTGTTGGCGAATTTTATGCTGACGTTTGAACAGCAACAGTTTATTCCGCTTGATCCCGTTTATACGGCAAAAATGTGTTTTGCGGTGGACGCGATGATTGCTGACGGTCGCATTCCATCGGGTAGTAAGGTTGTAAGCTTGCATACTGGTGGTTTACAAGGTCGGCGCGGATTAGAACAACAAATACAGCGATTAGTTGGTTGAGAAAAAGTATGGCAGAAACCATCAGTAAAGCATTATTACGTACTTTTGTGCCTTTGTCGGAGCTGAGTGAGCAGCAGTTGGACTTATTGCAAAGCCAGATTAAGCCGATGTATTTGTTTAAAGGTCAAACACTGGATTGGCAGCAAGAAGCAAAGCCTCAATATATTTTCTTAACCAGTGGTCAGTTAAAAATAGTCAGTGAGCAGGGTGAAATGGTTTGGGAGGCGGGCACGCCTGAAAGCAGCCGATCGTTGACTTGTCGATTGCCCACAACGGCGAGTGTGGTGGCTGAAACGGATAGCAATGTTTTTAGTATTGATTTTGATTTTTTGGAAAAGCTTTTGTGTTGGGGGCAGGTTGCTCGCTGCTTGTTGGCGGATATTGCGCTTAAAGACGGTGATGAGCAGAATTATCAATGGGTGAAAAAGCTATTACAGTCCAAATTATTTCATAAGGTGCCGCCGATCAATATTCGTAAGGTGTTGGATAAATTTAGTCGGCAAGCTACGAAAAAAGGGCAGGTGCTTATTCAGCAAGGTGAAGAAGGCCGTTGTTGCTATTTGCTAAAAGAAGGCAGCGCCGAGGTATTGGTTGATGGCGAACCAGTGGCTATATTAGAGGCTGGGGCGGTATTTGGCGAAGACGCTTTGGTCAATAAGCAACCGCGCAATGCCAGCGTTGTTATGCTAGAAGATGGCGCAGTATTGGCGCTGGAAAAGCAAGATTTCTATCAGTTGCTTGCGCCGTCGCCTGTTAGCATGGCAGCGCAAGATACGATTCAAGGCTTGTTAGATGCAGGTGCAATATTTTTGGATGTGCGCACCGAGCAGGAATTTGATTTAGGGCATTTGC
>CAZMQC010000114.1:0-1480 GCA_964568295.1 uncultured Spongiibacteraceae bacterium
ATCCGAAACCCTGTTTTTCATGGATGAAAAACAGGAGCCTCCATGGAAGGATTTACGGCGTGTTTCGGATGGGCTTGCAGCCTCAAAACAAACGCCTAATATAAGTTTTTACTAGACACTCAATGCAAGTTTGTACTGAATAGATAGGCACAAAAAAGGGAGGTTGCCCTCCCTTAAATTAGATACGTTTAGGTAAAACGTCTCGCAGTTGCTCAGCTAGGTTAAGCATGGTTTTTTCAGTAGCGTCCCAATCAATGCAAGCATCTGTCACCGAAACACCATATTTTAGCTGCGATTTATCTTCAGTAATTTTTTGATTACCCCAGCCAATATTGCTTTCAATCATCAAGCCAACAATCGAACGGTTGCCCGCCTGAATTTGTTGAATAACATCATCAACAACATTTACTTGCTTAGCTGGATCCTTGCTAGAGTTCGCATGGCTACAGTCAATCATAATGTTGGGCGTTAATTTAGCTTTTTCCAATTCCGCTTCACAAGCCTTAACAAACTCAGTGCTGTAGTTAGGTTGACCATTACCGCCACGTAAAACAACATGCCCATACGGATTGCCCGTTGTTCGAATAATCGCAACTTGCCCCTGTTTATTAATGCCTAAAAAACTGTGCGGGTTAGCAACCGACTCCAGCGCATTAATCGCAACAGTTAAATTACCATCTGTACCATTTTTGAAACCAACGGGCGACGAAAGTCCGCTGGCCATTTCGCGGTGGGTTTGCGATTCAGTGGTTCTCGCGCCAATCGCTGACCAAGTAATTAAGTCTTGCAAGTATTGTGGCGAGATAGGATCAAGCGCTTCTGTTGCTGTTGGTAAGCCAATATTGACTATATCAGTCAATAGCTTACGACCAATATGCAACCCTTTTTCTATCTCAAAAGTATTGTTCAGATTAGGATCGTTAATTAAACCTTTCCAGCCAACCGTGGTGCGTGGTTTTTCAAAGTACACACGCATAATAATATAAATGGTATCGCTGATTTTATCGCTCAGCGCCTTTAAGCGTTTGGCGTAATCTAAAGCCGCGTCCACATCGTGAATGGAGCAAGGACCAATCACTACAAATAGACGGTGGTCTTTTTTATCGAGAATATCACGAACGGTATTGCGGCTTTGCGCGACACGGCTACGTAATTCTGCGGTTAATGGCAGTACGTTTTTCAACTCTTCAGGAGTGATTAAAATTTCTTGTGAAGCAACATTCACGTCATTTACTTTTTCCGACATAGCTTTCAATCATTTTGCTAAATAAAATAGGTTGGAATGATACCTTTAATCAGGCTTTGTTGTCAGCCTAAACTCGGTTTAATTTATATTTATATCGCGCATTTAAAAGCATTCTGGCATAATTTAACGCTGTTAAATAAATAATTGGTCAACCCATTTTCAGGGGGTATTCATGCAAACGTGGCATGAAGAAGTGGATTTTTTAATTGTAGGGAGCGGTGCTGGTGGTTTAAC
>CAZMQC010000114.1:1580-5681 GCA_964568295.1 uncultured Spongiibacteraceae bacterium
TTGATAGGGCGTTTGCGTCACACTATGGCGCAAAAAAATATGCCGCTATGGTTAAACACCCGTATTCAAGAATTAGTGAATGAAGACGGTAAAGTAGTCGGCGCTGTTGTGGTTAAAGAAGGGCAAACCATCAATATCAAAGCCAATAAAGGCGTATTGTTGGCTACGGGTGGCTTTGCGAAAAACCAAGCTATGCGTGAAAAATACCATTCGCATCCGACCAATACGCAATGGAGCGCTGCGAGTAAAGCTGATACTGGCGATGGTATTACTGTTGGTGAGAAAATTGGCGCTCAACTTGCCATGATGAATTATGCGTGGTGGTCACCGACCTTGGTGCTAGTGAGTGGTTTGTCGGAAGCGTTTATTGTTGGAAAATCCATGCCGAGTTGCATGGTGGTTAATAAAGCTGGGCAGCGCTTTTTAAACGAAGCTGAACCTTACGAAGATTTTGTTAAACACCAGTATCAAGCGCATCAAGCTGCTCCGAGTATTCCCGCTTATTTTATTTTCGACAGCCGCTATCGCCATGAATACCCAGTCGGTACGGCAATGGCTCCAGGCAAGTATCAGGCCGACACGTTTTATAAAGAGTTGTTTGAAAAAGGTTGGGTTAAAAAAGCGGATACTTTGGAAGAATTGGCACGCATTACGGGTATTGATGAAAACGGCTTGCAAGCAACGATTAATCGCATGGCTGAATTTTCGAAAACGGGTGTCGATGAAGATTTTGGCAAGGGCAGTGTGCTTAACGATAAATACTATAGCGACCATCGTATCAAACCAAATCCGTGCCTTGCGCCTATTGAAAAAGCACCATTTTATGCGGTAGAAATTTGGCCAGGTGATTTAGGTACTAAAGGCGGCTTAGTGACTAATGAATTTGCCCAAGTTTTAGATGCTAATAATCAAGCCATTGAAGGTTTGTATGCTACGGGCAACGTCACGGCATCCGTAATGGGCAATAGCTACCCTGGTGCTGGCTCAACATTGGGGCCTGCAATGACGTTTGGCTATGTTGCCGCCAAACATGCTGCACAGAATTCTTAATTAAGTGCGGATAGCTTTGATGGTCAGGAAGCGATGGCTTAATGAGCTGTGCGTCCGATAAAAACAGTCATTTCCTCGCTTCGTTTTTAGGGTGTTTTTTAGGTTTGTGTTAGAATATGCGCTTTTAAAATTCCTATAGCGCTATGATTGTCGATTCACACTGCCATTTAGACCGTTTAAAGCTTGAAAGTCATGACTATGCTGCGTTAAAGCAGGTGGTGGAGGAAGCGAAACAACAGGGCGTTGAGCGCATGCTGTGTGTTGGCATTGATATGAATAATGCTGAAACAGTGAAGCAAATTGCGGAGCAGTTCGATGAAGTATTTGCCTCAGTGGGCGTTCATCCTTGCGACGCTAAAGAATTAATTAGCGCCGATACCTTAATAAACGCTGCCAACCACCCGAAAGTGGTGGCGATTGGCGAAAGTGGTTTGGATTATTACTACACTCAAGATAGCAAAGCAGTGCAGCAAGAAAGCTTAATTATGCATTTGCAAGTCGCCAAACAATTACAGCTGCCAACCATTATTCACACCCGTGATGCTAAACAAGATACTTTGGATATCTTACGTGAACATGCTTGTAAAGATGCGGTGGGTGTTTTGCATTGCTTTACCGAAGACTGGGATATGGCAAAAAAAGCCTTGGATTTGGGCTTTTATATTTCTTTTTCTGGGATTGTGACGTTTAAAACCGCAACGGAATTGCAAGCGGTTGCCAAGCAAGTGCCGCTAGAGCGTATGTTGGTAGAGACCGATGCGCCGTACTTAACGCCCGTGCCGTTTCGTGGCAAACCGAATTTCCCTAAATACACACGCTATACTGCTGAATTTATTGCGCAATTACGCGGCGATAGCCTCGAAAACATTGCCAAGCACACCACAGAAAATTTTTTTCGTTTATTTAATAAGGCTGCATAATATGACAGATTTAAAAGCGACTGCGTTAGTTGATTGGCATATTGAACAAGGCGCAAAAATGGTGCCGTTTGCGGGCTATAACATGCCCGTGCAATACAAAACGGGCGTTATTAAAGAGCATTTGCATACTCGCGAAAGCGCGGGGCTATTTGATGTGTCGCACATGGGGCAAGTGCGTATTAGCGGTGAAAATGCTACTGCGATTTTAGAAAGCATTTTTCCTGCCGATTTACAAAATTTAGCCGTTAACAAGCAAACCTATACGTTTTTATTAAATGCGCAAGGCGGCATTGTTGATGACTTAATGATTTGCCGTCGTGAAGCGGATTATTTGTTGGTATTAAATGCTGGCTGTAAAGATAAAGATATTGCGTATTTGCAGCAGCTAATTGGTAACCAGCTACAAATTGAGGTGCTAACTGACGCGGCGTTGTTAGCCTTGCAAGGACCAAAAGCAGCAGAAGTGATGACGCAGCTAGGCGCAGATGTGAGTGCTTTGCGTTTTATGCACGGCGCGCAGCTAACAGTTGCAGGCATCGATTGCTGGGTAACGCGTTCTGGCTACACTGGCGAAGATGGTTTTGAAATTTCCTTAGCGAATGCCGATGTTAAAACTTTGGTCGAAAAGTTAACTGTAATTGATGCGGTATTGCCTGCTGGTTTGGGCGCGCGCGATTCATTACGCTTGGAAGCGGGTTTGTGCTTGTATGGACATGAGCTAGAAGAACACATTAGCCCAATTGATGCAGGGCTAAACTGGGCGATTGCAAAAAATCGCCGCGTAAGTGGTGCATTTATTGCCAGCGATAGCTTATTAGCGCAAATTGAAAACGGTGTTGCGAAAAAACGCATGGGTTTAATTGCCCAAGGTCGTGCGCCGATTCGTGAAAATACCGAATTGTTTGATGTTAACGATAATGTGATTGGCGTAGTTTCGAGTGGTGGTTTTTCACCAAGCTTAAACAAACCAATTGCCATGGCGTATATTGATAAAAACATTGCGATAGGCGATGTAGTATTTGCCGAGGTACGTGGTAAAAAGCTACCCATGGATGTGGTAAAAATGCCTTTTGTGGCGCATCAATACGTTAAGTAATCAAATCTTGCCATGATGAACTTGAATGTTATTGAGGGTTTTTATGGTAAAACGTGGTCGTGGCAAGATAGAAAATCCGTATTAGATTTTATCGCCCAATACGGCTTTCAACAGTATATTTATGCTCCGAAAGCCGATGATTATTTGCGCAAACATTGGCAAGCCAATTGGTCGCAACCAATATTTGCTGAGTTGGAAGGTTTATCCCAGCAAGCGCAAAGCTTAGACGTTGGCTTTGGTTTGGGGTTAAGCCCCGTTTCCTTAATGGATAACTGGGGCGTTGCAGCAAGAGCGCAATTAAAGCAAAGACTAGAGCAAATTAAAGCGCTAAATCCCAGCGTTTTAGCGATTTTATTTGACGATATTCAAGGTGATAAAAGTCATCTTGCGCAAGTTCAAATTGAGATAAGTCATTTTATTCAAGAGTGTTTGCCCGATACCCAACTTTGGGTTTGTCCAACCTATTACACCTTTGACCCTATTTTGCCTGAGTTATTTGGCGCAATGCCTGAACATTATTGGCAGGATTTGGGGCAAGGTTTGGATAAAGATATTGAGTTATTATGGACTGGCGACAAAGTAATTTCAGATAATTATCCACTAGCAGGATTAGAACAAATCACTGATCTTTTTCAAAGGAAACCGATAATTTGGGATAACTCCCGTGTCAATGATGGACGCAAAACCAGTCCTTTTATGCCGATTAAAGCCATGGGCGATTTTTCTGCTTTGGAACAGCATTTAAGCGGCGTATTGGTTAACCCTGTTAATCAAGCACACTGGGCAATGGTGAATTTATCAACGCTCAAACAACAAGGCAGTGATGAACAGCGTTTGCAAAAATCATTAGCGATATTATGCCCAGCGCTAAAAGATGTAGTATTAAATAACCTAGCTATTTTTAGGGAAGTGGGTTTTGATCAGCTAAGTGCACAACAAAAACAAACCTTACAGCAACAGCTAGAAACCGTTAATTCACACTTTGCCAATGAGCTACAACAATGGCTAACAGGCTATTATCAGTTTGATCCCGCC